>CABXCB010000006.1 GCA_902510635.1 uncultured Pelagibacteraceae bacterium | reverse complement strand
CTTTTTGGTCTTACAGTTTCATTGTCTTCTGCAATTACAAGGATTTTTCTATAAGCAGCCTCTTGCTTTTGTAAATCATATTCAACACCAACGAGTCTTAATATCAAACCAAGTACAATTAAAAAAACAGTTCCACCAACAGTCCAAATCAAGGCACCTACTATTAAACCGTATTCCCATTCACCAAAAAAGAATATAGGAATGCCAAAACTTAAGCCAAATAATATAGGAATAAATTGGATCAAAATCATTATAGATTCTATTAAACTAGTACCTAATCCTTCCATTATTCTTGTGAATTTAATTGTATCTTCCTGAACTCTTTGCGATGCACCTTCTATTTTTCGAGCTCTGTCATAAATAGAGTGATACCACTCAACCATTGATGTTCTCCATCTAAATAAAAAATGTGCTGTAAAGAAACTAATTGCTACATAAACAGCAATATACATACCTGCCAATGTAATAAATGAAAACAAACTTCCAAAGTATTCTTCAATTGAAACAGCATTTGGCTCTGCAAGCGCTTTCTGAATCATATCATAGAATAAACCAAACCATTCATTTATTTTCACATCTATTATAACTTGAACCCAAAGCGATGAAAGAATAATAAACGAGCCTATCCAAGCCCAAAAAAACCATTTCTTAGAATTAAAAAATTTAAACATTAATTTGTAAAGTTATCAGCATAAGACTTTTTATTTATTTTCCTAGACTTAGGTTCAATTAATTCGTAATCAATTTTATTTTTCTTTGCATATTCAATAGCAAGTTCTTTTGTTTTAAACTCAAGGTTTAATTCGGAATATGTGTCTGATGAACTTTCCCAACCCATTAAAGGATTAATACCAGGTTTTTCATTTATAAATTCAATTATCCATTTATCAAATTTTTTTGTACCAGACTGCATTGCTGTTTTTGAAGGTTTATATATTTTAGCTTTTTTCATACATGGTCGGGGCGGCAGGATTTGAACCTGCGACCCTCTGGTCCCAAACCAGATGCGCTACCAGGCTGCGCTACGCCCCGAATGGGATACTAATACAGTACATAATGTTATTTTCAAAGTATAAATAGGGCAAAAATGAAAGAATTTTAACAAGAATCTGGTATAAAAGATCACATGATAATTACGTGTCCTCGTTGCGATAAAAAATTTAATGTAGACACATCGTTAATTCCCCAAGAAGGAAGAACGTTGCAGTGTGGCTTTTGTGAGCATAAATGGTTTTTTAAAACGGAAAATACTGAAGAAATTACTGTATTAGAAAAAAAAATATCCAAACCAGTAATTGAAGACAATAAAAATTTATCTGAAAATATCAATGAAGATATAACAGATGAAGAAGATCATGACAAAGAGTCTGTAAATAGTTCAAAAGAAGAACTTGATATAAAAGTTAGTAAAAAAAACGATGCAAATTATTTCAAAATTTTAATTGTTATAATTATTTCTTTTATTGCCTTAATATTAATTTTGGAAACATTTAAAGTTCAGCTCTCCATAATTATACCAAATATTGAAATTGTATTAGATAATTTGTATCAATCTATAAATGATATTAAATTATTTGTATTAGATTTAATAAATTAAAAAATGCTAAGATATTTATCATCTCCATTTAAATGGTTTTTTAAATTAGAAGCAGCAAGTGGTTTGGTTTTACTGTTTGCAGCTGTGACCGCACTATTTATAAGTAATTCAAATTTTTCTGATTTATATTTTACTACATTAAATAAATATATATTTATTGGAATTAATAAAGTCGGTTTAAAGCTATCTGTTATACATTGGATAAATGATGCCCTAATGGCAATATTTTTTTTCTTTGTTACATTAGAAATTAAAAGAGAATTTTTACAGGGTGAACTGTCTAATGTAAAACAAGCATTATTACCTATAATTGCGGCTGTTGGCGGCATGTTAGTTCCTGCATTAGTTTATGTTTATGTTAATTTTGGTGACGCTGAAACTCTAAATGGATGGGCAATACCTTCAGCTACTGACATAGCATTTTCATTAGGGGTTTTATCTTTATTGGGTAGAAGAGTTCCTTTATCATTAAAAGTTTTTTTAACAGCTCTTGCTATAATTGATGATCTGGGTGCAATCTTAATTATTGCATTATTTTATTCCGGTGATTTAAGCATCAAATATCTTTCTTTAATGTTAATTGCTTTTTTAATTTTATTGGTAATAAATAAATTTAATGTTAAAAAATTTCTCCCATATTTAATTGTAGGACTTTTCCTTTGGGATTTCACACATAACTCTGGTATTCATGCGACTATAGCAGGAGTTTTGTTAGCAATGACAATACCTCACAGAAAAAAAGAAAAAGATTTTTCACTATTAATTAAAGTTGAGCATGCAATAAGTCCGTATGTTGCATTTGGAATAATGCCTTTATTTGCTTTTGCTAACGCTGGTGTATCTCTTGATGGATTATCTTTTACATCCTTACTTGATAAGGTGCCACTTGGTATAGTATTGGGTCTATTTGTTGGTAAACAATTAGGAGTTTTTGTATTTTCATATATTTCTATAAAATTAAAAATTGCACAAATGCCAAATAATTCAAATTGGTATAATTTTTACGGTGTAGGTGTTCTAACTGGAATTGGTTTTACAATGAGTTTATTTGTGGGAAATTTAGCTTTTGTAGAAAACATGCAGTACATGGATGGTGTAAAAATAGGTGTACTAACTGGGTCATTATTATCCACTTTGTTTGGTTACTTTTTGATATTACTTACTCCTAATAAATAAGTAATTTTAATGAAAAAATTTTTAATAATTGGAATAACAATAATAATGTTTTTTTTTAAAAATCAAGTAAGTGCAGACTATGAAAAAGTTTTTTTTGATTTTAAAATTGATAGCATTTCAGGAGAAGAAATAAACTTAAATGAATATAGAAATAAAGTTATACTTTTAGTAAATACAGCAAGTTATTGTGGTTTTACAAAACAGTATGATAATTTACAGAACTTATGGGATAAATATAAACTTGATGGACTTATTGTTTTAGGTATTCCATCTAATTCATTTAATCAGGAGAAAAAAGAAAATAAAGAGGTTAAAGAGTTTTGTGAAGTTAATTTTAATATTAACTTTCCTATGTCAGCTATTACAGAAGTAAAAGGAGATAATGCTCATGAAATATTTAAATGGGCAAAACAAAATCATGGTAAATCAGCAGTACCAAAATGGAATTTTCATAAAATTTTAATTAATAAAGATGGAAAAATAGCAAATACTTATTCATCATTTACAAGTCCAACATCTGATAAAATTATATCTAAAATTGAAAAATTATTAAAAATATAAATTAAGTCCATCATAAGCTGGAATAATATTTTTTGGTAAATTTTTTTTAAGTATTTCGTAATCAAGCTCATTGTGCAAGTTAGTAAGAATTGCTTTTTTAGGTGAGAATAATTTAATTAATTTTAAAGATTGTTCTAAATTTAAATGTGAAGGATGATTTTTGTACCATAGACAATCAATAATTAAATATTTTAATTTTTTAAAAAATCTATAATCCTTTTTATATATTTTACTAACATCACTAATATAGGCTAGTTTTTTATCAAAAATATAACAAATACTATTAACTTTTCCGTGTTCTACTTTAATTGATCTAATTGTAACTTGTTTTGATCCATTTTTAATAAGAAATTTATCTTTAATTAAATTCATTTTTAATATTGCTGGATATTCTTTATTAAAATTTTTAAAGCAGTAAGAAAAACTATTATTTAAATATTTTTTAGTTTTTGTATCAGCATATACTGGTATAGGTTTTTTATTTTTAATAAAAAAAACTCTTAAATCGTTTATACCATGTGTTTGATCAGCATGCATATGAGAGTATAATACTTTATCCACTTTATTTATTTTATTACTAATAAATTGTGCTCTCAAATCTGGAGATGTATCAATTAAAATATTATCAGTACTTGTTTGCAAAATAGCTGAACATCTGGTTCTATAATTTTTAATATTATTTGGATTACATTTTCCAAAGTATCCATCAGATCTTGGAACACCCATAGAACTACCACATCCAAGAATTGTAAACTTTAAAGACATAATTATTTTAAACTAAATAATATATTGAAATTTTGAGAGGTAATTTTTTCAATTTTATCTATATTTATTTTTTTTATATCTGCCAACTTTTCTAAAGTGTACTTTATATAACTGGGTTCATTTTTTTTACCACGAAGTGGAACAGGCGCTAAATAAGGACTATCAGTTTCAATTAATAATTTATCATTAGGTATTAATCTAAAAGTTTCTTGTAGATCTGTACTATTTTTAAAAGTAATTATACCACTAGCAGAAAAATAACTATCTAATGTTAATAATTTATTAGCAAATTCTGTAGATCCTGTAAAACAATGCATAAGAATTTTTGGTTTAGATTTTTTATATTCATTTAATATATCAAATGTTTCTTTTTCAGCATTTCTAGAATGTACTATAATTGGAATTTTTAACTCTATAGCAGCTTCAATATGTAATCTAAAGCTTGATATTTGCTTTTCTTTGGAACTATGATTGTAATAAAAGTCCAATCCACTTTCACCAATTGCTATAATTTTATTACTAGAATTTACATTTTTTATAATTTCCTCTTTTGAAACAATATTAGAACTAGCTTCATGTGGATGAATACCATACGTACCATATATAATCGGATCAAATTTAATAATATCAATTATTTTTTTAAAACTATCATTTGTAGTGCAAATTGATAAAAGTTTTTCTATACCACTTTGTTTAGATCTAATAATAACATTTTTTAGATCACTAAACATTGGCTCATGATCTAAATGACAATGAGAATCAATCATTTTTATCTATCTTTTTAAATAAAATTCCAATTTTTTTTAGTTTAGAATTAGACACTAAACACTTGTTATCTTTTATAGACTCAATACTGATATGTTTCTGCTTTAAATTGAAAATATCTAAAACTTTCAATGATGTGTCAGGGATAATAGGATTTAGCAAAATAGAGACTTTTCTAATAATTTCTAAGGAAACATATACAATCGTGTTTAACCTTACAACATCTGCCCTTTTCTTCCATGGTTCTTGGTCGTTAAAATATTTATTTGCCTGAAACATGCAATCAATTATAAAATTTGTATATAGACTTAATTCTTGATTATCTATATACGATCTTATTGATGCAATATTATCACTGATTTTGTTAAGTAGATTTAAATCATCTTTTTCAAAATTAACATTTTCAGGTACTAAAAGATTGCAATTTTTTTCATTAAAAGAAATTACTCTTTGACATAAATTTCCAAAATTATTAGCTAAATCACTATTTATACAACTTTCTAATTTTTCTTGAGTGATACTTCCATCATTACCAAAAGAAACTTCTTTCAATAAATAAAATCTAAGACAATCAAGTCCATACTTATCAACAATCTCTAAAGGATCTAATATATTGCCTTTTGATTTGGACATTTTTTCATCACCTGACAATATCCATCCGTGACCATAAACTCTTTTTGGTGGCGGTAAGTCTGCTGCCAAGAGAAAAGCTGGCCAATAAACTGCATGAAATCTTAGTATATCTTTTCCTATCATATGAACATCAGCAGGCCAAAAATTTTTATATTTAATATCCTGAGTGTCAGGATAATTTAAAGCACTTATATAGTTAGTTAATGCATCTAACCAAACATAAATAACATGATCTTTATTGCTAGGAACTTTTATGCCCCAGGAGAAAGACTTTCTACTTACCGAAAGATCTTTGAGTCCACTTTTAACGAAGCTTAAAACCTCATTGCGTCTAGTAACAGGTAAAATAAATTTAGGATTATCCTCATAAAACTTTAATAATTTATTTTGCCACTTTGATAATTTAAAAAAATACGACTCTTCTTCAACCCATTCAACTTTAGATCCAGAGATAGTAGAAACATTTATACCATTTTTTTCATTAACTTCATCATCATTATAAAAAGCCTCATCAGAAACAGAGTACCATCCAGAATATTTTGATAGATAAATTTGATCTTTTTGTTCTAAAATTTTCCACAAGTTTTGTACAGATTTAATATGTCTATCCTCAGTAGTTCTAATAAAATCAGTATTTGAAAGATTTAGTGTCTTAGATAAATTTCTAAAAGTTTTACTTATCTCATCACAGAATTTTTTAGCATCAATACCCTTCTCTTCAGCGGCACGCTGTATTTTTAAACCATGTTCATCAGTTCCAGTTAAAAAATCAACATTATATCCATCTAATCTTTTAAACCTAGCAATTACATCAGAAACAATACTTGAATAAGCATGACCCATGTGTGGTTTAGCAGAGGGATAGTATATAGGCGTAGTAATGTAAAAATTTTTACTCATTAAGTAATTTTTGGTTTAATTCAATTAAAACATTTTCAATATCCAAATTGTATGTTGTACAATCATGAAATTTTAATAAAAAATATTTATACATATTATAAATTTTGTCCTTAGATTTATAATAATTAAGTTTTTTTTTAAAAAATAATTCAACAAAAAAAGGTAATTTTTCCTTAACAAATAAATCTTTCTTGTAAAAACGTTTTTCAATAACTAATTTTAAAAAATCATCAACAGAAATTTCTTCATTAATATTGTTATCTTTAAAAAATTTATACAAAGAAATTATTTCACCAGGTGATAAATATATATTTTTGAAATCATTATTTAAATTATTATAAAAATCAAAATTGGAAAGTTTATTAACAATATTTAAACTATTGTCATTATTTAAAAAAAAATTAAACTTTATACATCTAGAATTTAAAGTCCCAAGGATTTTTTTACTATTATCATGCACTAAAATAAAAATTATTTTATTATTTGGCTCTTCAACTACTTTAAGCAATGCATTAATTGAATTATTATTTAAATATTCAACATTATCAATTAATATAATTTTATAATTATTATTGAATGAGGATTTATTTGTAAAATTAATCATTTCTCTTATTTTTGATACTTGAATGTTTTTTTTATCATCATCGCTCGATACCAAAAAAAAATTTGGATGCGAATTATTTATTACTAAATTATATGATTTGTTATTTTCTGATATCAAATTATTTTTTAGGTTATATTTATTCTCTTCATTTTTAGAAAAAATATAATTAATTAAATGATAAGCAAATGTTGATTTACCTATACCCTTTTTTCCAGATAGTAAAATTTTGTTAGGAAATTTTTCATTCTCAAAATGATTTATCAAATCTAAAAAAGTTTGGTTATATCCAAGTAGAAACGTGTTTCTTGATGGTGAATTGTTCATATTTTTAAAAGTGAATTAATTTTTTTAATAATTTTTTTTCTATTTTCATCAATTTTTTTATTTGAATTAATTATCATATAGTTTTTTTTATTTTTTGATAATTTAATATATCCTCTTTGCACTTTATTATAAAAAGTAATGTTAAAATTATCATATCTATTTTTATTTGATCTTATTTTTAATCGTGATTTGAGATTTTTCATACTCACTATATTTAGAAAAGTAAAACTGGGTTTAATATTTTTTAATATAATTTTATTTAAATATAATATTAATTTTTTATTAAGTCCCATTCCATAATGCTGATATGCGATAGTTGAGTCTAGAAATCTATCTAATAATATAATTTTTTTTTGATAATTTTTTTTAATTAAAGCTAGATAATTTTCATTTCTTGCAGCCAAATAAAGAAACAGGTCTGTCATTTTATTAAAATGTGAACTTTTTTTTAAAATTAATTTCCTTATTTTTTCAGAATTTTTTGAACCACCTGGCTCTCTTAATTTTAAATATTTAATTTTATTTTTTTTAAGATGTTTCTCTAAATTTTTAATGTGAAAACTTTTACCTGATCCTTCTATACCTTCAAAAACTATTATTGGATATTTATACATCACCCCAGATTAAATAATTAATTGATTTCAAAATTCTGGATATAATATTTTGTTTTCTTATATTCTTAGAGGCAAATAAGTTATGTTCTGACAGAATATTTCCATCATAACTAATTAAAAGCTTAGCTACTACACTGTCTTTTATTACTGGAGCTTCAATGGGTCCTTCGTAATTTATTTCTACTTTAAGTTTTTTAAGTCTCGCTTTTTTTATAGTTTTATAAATATCTGTTTTGCTATAAACTCCTAATTTATCACTTTGGCCTAACCATACGTCTAATTCTGTAAAATCAATATTTTTTTTAGCAATTTCAACAGTATCATAGTTTGTTAAACCCCATATTAAAAGTTTTTGAGATTCTTTTGATCTTAAATTTCTTGTTTCGAAACCGCTTGCAACAGCAATTAATCGTCTGTTATTCTTTTTAATTGATGAAGCTAAAGAATATTTTTCATATGCGAGAAAACCAGTTTTAATTCCATCGGCACCAATATTTTTATATAATAAAGGATTCCTGTTATCTTGAGTGATTGGATCACCGCCGGTTCTATCCCATGTGAATTCCTTTTCTTTAAACCATTCATAAAAATCAGGATAATTTTTTATTAAATAATTTGACATTATAAGTATATCTTTTACGGTAGAAAGGTTGTCTGGATGATTTATTCCAGATGAATTAGCAAAATTTGTATTTGTCATTCCTATTTCTTTTGCTTTAGAAGTCATCATAATTGCAAATTCTTCCTCTGTACCTGCAATACCTTCAGCTAATGCAACACAAGCATCATTTCCTGATGATATGATTATCCCTTTTAATAATTTTTCAACACTTATTTGATCACCTACCATTATAAACATAGAAGAATAACCTGCTTGTGAGAGTCTCCAAGCATTTTCTGAAATAAAGAATTTTTCATCAAGATCTAATTGACCTTGTTTAATTAATTCAAAAGCAATAATTGAAGTCATAATTTTTGTCATAGAGGCTGGAAATATTTTTAAATCAGGTTCTTTTTCAAAAAGTATTTTACCTGACAGATAATCTTGCATAATTACAGTTTTAGCCTTTATATTAAATTCAGAAGAGTAAATTTTTGAATTAAAAATGGTAAAAAGCAACAACAATGTAGTTATTAATATTTTTTTCATAGTTTAATTATTTCAATATTTTCAAAATTTAATGGAGTTATATCATCATAAACATTTTTTAAAGATTTTAAATCTTTGAATGGTCCAAAATAAACTCTATAATTAGTATTGGAAATTTTGGAAATTTTAGAATTTTTTAAATTAAGTTCTTCTTTTATTCTATTTTGCATGAGAATCGCAGTATTTTCATAATAAAAATCTGCAATTTTAATTATATAATTAAATTTGTCTTTTTTTTGTTTTTTTTTATTCTTTTTTTTATTTAAACTTAAGTCATTGATACTTATGCCATCAACTGGGGCTTTTTCAGCAACCTGTTTTTCCTCATCATACATTTTTGCTTTTTTTGCAAGAAAAGTTGAATTTTCTGATATAGTTTTTATCTGAACATAAGGCTCTACTTCATCTAATCCAAGTTCTTCAAATATTCTTTTTGAAACCACAGAATTAAAAAAGTTTGGATAATTTGATTTAACTCCAACACTAACTAAAATAGATTTATTATTTAAAAGATTAGTAACCTTAACTTTTGTATCTTTTTTAAGATTTTTCTGAAAAATAATTAAAGATCTTTCATCAATATTATGATCAACTAATTTTTTTTTTTTTAAATCCTCTTTATAAACTAGAGTAAATCCTTTATTTGAATAAATTTTTGTCTCTATGATCTGTTTATTATTAATTTGATTTGTAGTGCAAGAATATAAAAACAAAAAAAATAAAATAAGAATTTTATAGTTCATTTTTAAATTTATCCTTTAATGTACAAATCGCTAAAGCAAATCTTAAAGATCTGTTCCATTTAAGTATTAGCTCATAATTATCGAAAGTTAAATAAGCAGGTTCTAATAAGTCAGAGTTTTCAACTATATCGCTATCAGGTGTTATTATTCCTGCAAGTAAGTTTTCATCAATATTGATATTTTCACTATTAATTATGTATTTTTTAAAATATTTGAATTTTTTTTTATTTTTAATTTTTTTTGCAGATGTATTAAGGTACTTGGCGGGTATATTATTTTTTAATTTTATTTTATAAAAACAAGGATCATTCTTACTCCATCCTAACTTATTAATATAATTAGCTGCTGAAGCAAATGAATCTCCATATGATTTTAAATCGATAAAATTATCTTTATTATAATCCAATGCATAATTTTTTATGGTTGATGGCATAAATTGAAAATTGCCAAAAGCACCTGCCCAAGATCCATATAAAACATTACTATCTATAACTCCTGAATCAATTAATTTTAATATTGTAATTAGCTCTTTAGTAAAAAATTCACTACGTCTTTTATCAAAACTTAAGGTAGCTAAAGATGACAATATATCCATTTTACCTAGATATTTTCCAAAATTAGTTTCTATACCCATCAACGAAAGTAGCAATTCTTTTTCTACATTAAACTTTGATTCAACATTTAAAATTAACGATTTATTTTTAATAAATAAATTTTTACCCTTTTTAACTTTATCATTTGAGGTTCTTTTGCCTATATATGTATTTGTATCTTCATAGAATTCAGGTTGATATCTGTCATATTCAATAACTTTAGGTAGATATTTAACTTTAGACATTGTTTTATCTATAGTTTTTTTTGAAATTCCATTTTTCATTGCATGATTTTTAAATGATATAATCCAACTGTTAAAATCATTAGCAACAACAGGTTTTAAATAAGTTATTAGGAATAAAAAAACATAAAATATGATTTTAATTATTTTCATATAAATCTCTTAAATAAATTAATACAGCAATCCATATAAAAATAAAACTTATGAACTTATCTGTTGAAAAAGGTTCATCAAAATAAAAGAAACCAAGCAAAAACTGACCAGTTGGAACTATAAAAAAAACCATTCCTGACGGACCTAAACCTGCTAATTCAACACCTTTAACATATAAAAACAATGGAATTAAAGTCATTGGTCCAGCTAATATTATAAAACTAGAAAGACTTATGTTTTGTAAATTAAAATCATTATTGCCTGTCGTTACTATAAAATACAAAATTACTAAAATAATAGGGAGTATAAAAAGACTTTCTATTAATAATCCAATATCAGTTTCAACATTAATCTTTTTTCTTAATAAATTGTAAGCACTCCATAAAATAGCAACGCCTAAACCAACCCATGGGAAGGAAGTCATATTGTATAATAAATATAAAGTTGAAATTAAAACTAGTGAAATTGATAAAATCCTTTGTTTATTTAGTTTCTCTTTTAAAAACAAAAATCCTAAAAATACACTTATTATTGGAAATATAAAATAACCAAAACTTGAATCAATAATTTTATCTGTTGACACTGCATAGATCCAGAGTGTCCAGTTACCTAATATTAACAAACCAGTTATAAATAAAACTAATACTTTTTTTAAATCAAATATTATTTTTTTAAAAAGATTCCACTTTTTTAATATTGTAGTTGTAATTAAGAGTATAACTAAAGTCCAAATTGATCTGTGAACAACAACTTCCCAAAAACCTATAAATGAAATATATTGAAAATATATAGTACCAAGAAAACCCCAAAAGAAAGAACCAGTCGTTACTGATATTAAGCCTTTTGTAAAATTTGAAATTTTCATATGTAAAGAATATTTTAGATATGTACTAGTAGGTTTTATTAATTCAAATAATATTTTTGGTTGATATTATTAAATAAACTAATAAAAACAACCAGACGGAGAGATGGCTGAGCGGTTGAAAGCACCGGTCTTGAAAACCGGCAAAGGGGAAACTCTTTCCTGGGTTCGAATCCCAGTCTCTCCGCCATTAAAATCAAAAATTTTGAAAATTTTTAACTAATTTACTAACTAATGTTTTGTCATTTAAAATATTTTTTTTTATATTTATAAGACTTTCATCATCTAAATTAACTAAAAAATCTAATTCTTTAAGTTCAGTAAAGTTTAAATCATTAATTATAGATTTAACAAATGAAGTAACCAATAAATCCATTTCTTTGCTACCTCTATAAGAAGCTCTATAAATAATTTTATTTTTAAGTTTTTCTTTATTTTTCAACATGAATATATATATAAAATTAATGATTAGTTATGAATATTTATTATCAGATATCAATAACATAAAAGGTATTGGAATAAAAACTTCTAAGTTATTTAGAAAAAAAAATATCAATACAATATTTGATTTACTTTGGAGTTTGCCTCGGGACACAGTAGATCGAACAAATATAGTTAAAATTAATGAGCTTCAGATAGGTAAAATACAAACAATTATAATAAATGTTAGAAAATATAATTTTCCCAGAATAAGAAACTTGCCAAATAGAGTATTATGCGATGATGAAACAGGAAAATTAGAATGTATTTTCTTTAACAGTTATGAAGGGTATATCAAAAAAATATTACCTTTAGGGAAAAAAGTTACCATTAGTGGAAAAGTTGGTTATTATAAAAAAAAATATCAAATAACAAATCCTACACACATATCCACTGATGTTAATTCTGTAAAAAAAATTTTTACTACATATTCACTTACAGAAGGACTAACTGAAAAAAAATATAATAATATAATTAACGAAGTATTAAAAAATATTCCAGATCTAAGTGAATGGTTATCTGATGAAATATTAGAGAAGTTTAATTATATAAGTTGGAAGCAAGCTATTCTTGAGTTACATGAATCTAAAAACATTAAAAAAAAAGGTAATTTTTTAAATAGATTAATATTTGATGAAATATTGGCTACCTTGTTAATTAATTCTAAAATAAGAAAATCAATTAAAAAAATAAAAAAAAATAAAAAAAAGTTTGATAATAAAGAATTTAACAAAATAAAAGATAAGATAAACTTTGATTTAACAAATGATCAATTAAGTACAATCAAGGAAATTAATGATGACCTAAAATCAAATCAAAAAATGTTTAGACTTTTACAGGGAGATGTTGGTAGTGGAAAAACTATTGTTGCATTTGTTGCTTCCATGAATGTTATTACTAGTGGCTATCAAGTTTGCTTAATGGCACCCACCGAAATACTTGCTAAACAACATTTTAATCAAGCGAAGAAATTATTTGATAATAATATAAATATTTCACTATTGACTAGTAAAACTGAACTTAAAGAAAGAAAATTAATTCTTAATGATCTTAGTAACAATCATATAAACATAATAATTGGAACCCATTCACTTTTTCAAGAAAAAATCGAGTATAATAATCTTGGTTTAATAATTATTGATGAGCAACATAAATTTGGTGTTAAGCAAAGAAAAAAACTCTCGGATAAAGGTGGAAAAAATTGTGATGTTCTTGTCATGTCAGCAACACCTATTCCCAGAACTCTAGTAATGACAGCTTTTGGTGATATGGATACATCAATCATTAAATACAAGCCTTTAAATAGAAAACAAATTAAAACTTATAGCAAACCAGATAATAAAATAAATGAGATTATAAAATTTGTAAAAAAACAAATTATTCTTAAAAATCAAGTTTTTTGGGTATGTCCGTTAATAGAAGAGTCAAAAAAAATTGATCATCAGTCTTCAGTAAAAAGATATGAAGATTTAAAAAAAATATTTAAAGATAAAGTTGGTCTTTTACATGGTTCATTGGATAAGGAAGAAAAAAATAATATTTTAATTAAATTTTTAAATAAAAAGATTGACATTTTAGTATCCACAACGGTTATAGAGGTAGGTATTGATTTTCCTAATGCTAATACAATAATCATTGAAAATGCTAATAAGTTTGGATTATCACAATTGCATCAACTTAGAGGAAGAGTTGGACGTGGTGATAAAGAATCTTATTGTATACTAATGTTTAAAAGCAATCTGAGTGAAAATGCAAAAAAAAGAATAAATATTTTAAAAAAGAACAATGATGGTTTTAAAATTTCAGAAGAAGACATGAAATTGCGTGGTTATGGAGATCTTCTTGGCTTTAAGCAAAGTGGATTACAAAGCTTTAGATTAGCTGATCCTATAATAAACGAAGACCTTTTTTTTCTAGCAGAAAAAGAAGTTAAAAAAATAGAACTAGAAAATAAGAGTCTACATAAATATATAACTCTTTTAAAGTTGCATGATCGAGCAGATATTTTAAATGATTTAGTTTAATTTTTTGGATTAGAAGTTCCAGCTGAGACTATAAATTTTGAAGCTTCTTCAAAAGTCATATCTAAATATATTACATCTTTTTTTGGAAACATTAACAAAAAACCACTAGTTGGGTTTGGTGTAGTTGGTACAAAAACATTGACCAAACTGTCATTAGTTTTTTTGCTAATTTCTCCTTTATTATCTTTAGTAGCAAAACCAACTGCCCATATACCCTTTCTTGGATATTGAACTAAAACTACACTTTTTTTTTTACCTTTTTTATTTGCAAAAGTTTCAGTCATTTGACCTATTGCACCGTAAATAGTTCTAAGGAAAGGTATTTTTTTTAAAAGATCATTTATAAATTGTAAAATTTTTTTTCCAATGAAAGAAAGAGAAATAAATCCGATTAAAGTAATAAAAATTATTGATAGTGCAATTTCTATTCCAGGTATTGAAAAAGGTAGATAACTATTAGGATTGATTTCTTTAGGTATTAGATTTGAAGAAACTGATATTAAAAATAATGTTAAATACAAAGTAAATCCTATTGGCACCAAAACAATTATTCCAGTAATAAAATAATTTCTCAATCTAGCAACTATAGAAGCTTTTTTTTTTCTTTTATTTGTCATTTTAAACTTCATACTATATAGCAAATATTTTGATTAAATCGAGCTTATCATGTAGATTAAATGTTGTTGTTTATAGTCAATTTAGATAAATGGACAAAAATAAATAAATGAATAGAAGATATTTTTTACAAGTTCTTGGATGTGGATGTTTATCCATTGGATTAACATCATGTTCTTCAGTTGCCATCACAGATAGAAAACAATTAAAACTTATTCCAGAGTCGAAACTTAATGCTAAAGCAGCAGAAATATATGAACAAGTAAAGCAAAAAGAAAAATTGAGTACTGATATTTCTAAACTTAACGAAATAAAAGAAATTGGTAAAAGAATGGAATATTCAATAAGCGAATACTTTGAAAGGGCCAATTTGAAAAATCCTACATATGGTTTTGACTGGGAATATATTTTAATAGACAATGATAAAGTTAAAAACGCATGGTGCATGCCAGGTGGAAAAATAGCTGTTTATTCTGGAATTCTAGAAGTAACAAAAAATACGAATGGTCTTGCTTCTGTTATGGGGCATGAAATAGCACATGCTGTAGCAAAACATTCAGTTGAAAGAGCAAGTACAAGCGTGTTAGTCCAAACAGGAACTCAAATAATAGATATTGCAACTGGAGGAAAGCTTTCAACAATAAATCGTACAACAGGAATGAATACAGTGGGATTACTATCTCAAATAGGAATTTTAAATCCTTTCAGCAGAAAACAAGAGAGTGAAGCCGATTATTTAGGATTAATATTTTCTTCTTTATCAGGTTATGACGTTAGAGAAGCTCCTAAAATTTGGGAAAGAATGAAAGAAGCTCACAAAGGAAAAACACCTCCAGAATTTATGAGTACACACCCATCACCAGATAATAGAGTTAAAAAACTTAATGGATGGATGAATGAAGTTATAATTAATTATCCACCAATAAAAGAAATATAAAAAATGGTGAGCCCTGTTGGACTCGAACCAACGACCCATTCCTTAAAAGGGAATTGCTCTACCAACTGAGCTAAGGGCCCAACGTCGTTTCTTATATTGATTTTTTTTACTTAATCAATCTTAAATATTAAAGTTTATTAATATATTTGTCATGAAATTCATTAAATGTACCGTTTTTAATATTTTTTTTAATTTCACTCATTAACTCATGGTAAAATTTAATATTATGCAATGTTAATAACATTGATCCTAGCATCTCATTTGTATTAAATAAATGATTTAAGTAGTTTTTTGAATATCTATTTAATTCAAATTTAGTTGTATTTACATCAAGTGGCCTACTATCATTTTTATACTTAGAATTTCTTATATTTATTCTTCCATTCCAAGTGAAAGCTAAGCCTGTTCTTCCTGAACGAGTTGGTAAAACACAATCAAACATATCAATACCTCTTTTTACTGCACCCAATATATCAGATGGTGTACCTACACCCATTAAATATCTTGGCTTATCCTTAGGCATTATTTTTGTTATATTATCTAAAACTTCAAACATTTCTTTTTGACTCTCCCCTACCGCTAAACCACCAACAGCATATCCATCAAAATCAATATTTATCAACTGTTCTAGTGAGCTAATTCTTAAATCTTTAAACAAGCCTCCTTGAACTATTCCGAATAAAGCTTTATGTGAATTTTCTCCAAATGCCTTTTTTGATCTATCAGCCCAATACATTGATAAATCCATAGATTTTTTAATCTTTTTGTAATCATTACTATTTTTTGGACATTCATCCATTACCATTAAAATATCTGAATTAAGAGACTTTTGAACACTTATACTTTCCTCGGGGCTTAAAATAAATTCTTTACCATCAATATGTGATTTAAATATTGCTCCCTTTTCTATATCTATTTTATTAAGTTTAGATAAAGACATTACTTGAAAGCCACCAGAATCAGTCAGAATAGGTAATTTACAATTCATGAATTGATGCAAACCTCCAGACAACTCAATTCTTTTTACACCAGGTCTAAGCATTAAATGATAAGTATTTGAGAGTATGATTTCACTGCCAGCTTCAATTATATCATTCATAAATGCACCCTTAACTGTTGCTTGAGTGCCTACAGGCATAAAAACTGGTGTATTAATAGTTCCTCTATGAGTTTCTATTAAACCAGTTCTAGCTAGCTCATTTTTTTCAATAACATTAAAAGTAAACTTTTTTAATGTCATTAATAATAATTACAAAGATTTAAAACTTATAATTTTATCTGGGTCAGAAACAGAACCACTTTGACCATCACCTTTTTTGATTTTATTAACGTGTTCCATACCTTCAATAACTTTTCCAAACACAGTGTAATTTCTATCTAAATGTGGTGCTTGTTGAAAACAAATAAAAAATTGACTATTCGCACTATTTGGATCAGATGATCTTGCCATAGAAACAGTTCCTTTTTCATGAGGCAGATCACTAAATTCAGCTGGTAGATCTGGTAGATCAGAAGCTCCGGTACCAGCTCTTCTTAAATCAAAATTATTCGAAGATGAATTTCCAAATTTAACATCTCCTGTTTGTGCCATAAATCCATCTATCACTCTATGAAAAACTACATTATCGTACAATCCGTCATTAGCGAGTTTTTTTATTCTTTCTACATGTTTAGGTGCAACATCAGGAAATAATTCAATTTTTACATCTCCAGTTTTAAGCTTTAAAATCATTATATTCTCCTTTGAATTAGCATTATTAAAAAATACCAAGTTAATAATAAATATTATAAAAACTAGATATTTATTCATATTTTTTCTTTAATGAATTAATTGTAGTCTTGGTTGTAAATTTTTTAATATCTCCTTTAAGTTCGGCAATTTCCTTTATTAACCTCGAAGAAATAATTTGATTTTTAACATCAGACATTAAAAAAATTGTTTCAATGTCACTATTAAGTTTTCTATTCATTCCAGCTAATTGAAATTCATATTCAAAATCAGATGCAGCTCTTAATCCTCTCAATATAATTTTTGAGTTATATTTTTTGCATAATTCGGTAGTAAGAGAGTTGAAGGAAATAACTTTTATATTATTTTTATTAAATTTAAGATCAGAAAAAAGTGCTTTGTTAACTAATTCAATTCTCTCATTAATAGAAAATAAATGGTTTTTTTGCTTACCATCAGATATAGCAACAATAATTTTATCAAAAATTTTTAAAGATTTTTGAATTACATCAATATGACCATAAGTTATTGGGTCAAAAGTACCAGGATAAATTGCAGTTTTTTTCATTAAAGTAAATTATCATCAATTTTAATTGCTGAAACTACTTTTTCCTCACCAGAAAGTTTGATTATTCTAACACCTTGAGTATTTCTACCTGCAATTCTTATTTCTTTTACAGCAGTTCTAATAACTCTACCTCTGTTTGTGGAAATTAATATCTCATCACCTTCATTAACTGGGAATGAAGATGATACATTACCATTTCTAGAGGAATTAATTATTCCTATAATTCCTTTACCACCTCTGTTAGTAACTCTATAATCATTATGATCTGTTCTTTTACCAAAACCATTTTCAGTTATTGATAATATGAACTTTTCTTTAGCTTTTAATTCAGATTTTTCATTATTATTTAATTTTCCATTTTTCTTAATATTTTCATGATTAATTATTGATAATGAAACAATATTGTCATTATCATGTAAATTAATACCTCTTATACCTTTTGATGATCTCCCTTTAAAAACTCTAAGTTTTTTTGATTCAAATCTAATGCATTTTCCTAATTTTGTGCTTAAAATAATATCTTGATCATCTTTACAAATTTTTACTCCTACTATTTTATCATTACTATCAAGTTTCATTGCAATTTTGCCTGAAGTGTTTATTGAAGAAAAATCTTCTAGGTTATTTTTCCTAATTTTGCCGTTTGATGTTGCAAAAATAATATACATACCTTTAGAGTCAGTGTTTTGATCAGGATATGGCATGATAGAACTAATTGATTGATGGTTTTTTAAAGGTAAAATATTAAATAATGATTTACCTCTTGAACTTAAAGATCCTTCAGGTATTTTCCATGATTTAATACGATAAACCAAACCTTCTGTAGAAAAAAATAATACCTGCGTATGAGTATTAACTGATAATGTTTGAACCACAGAGTCTTCTTCTCTTGTGACTATTCCAGTTTTGCCTTTACCGCCTCTTTTTTGTTGTTTTAAAGTATTAAGGGCTCCCCTTTTTATGTAACCTTGTAATGTAACAGTAATAATTACACTTTCTTTCTGAATAGTTTCTTCAATATCATAATTTAACACTGCGTCAATTATTTGGGTTCTTCTTGGGACTGAAAACTTTTCTTTTATCATTTTAAGTTCGTTGCTTATTACTTTAAGTAATTCTTTTTTAGAATTCAGTATTTTTTTATAGTTTATAATTAAGTTAGATAACTTATTAATTTCCATTTCTATTTCATTAATTCCAAGAGCAGTTAATTTTTGAAGTCTTAGTTCTAAAATAGCATTTACCTGAGGTTCAGTCAGCGTATAATGTAATAGATTTTTTTTATTTTCTATTAATTTAATAAATTTTTGTGATTTTGTACTTTTCCATTTATTTTTTAGAAGAACTTTTTTTGCTTCATCAGGTGATTTTGAAGATCTGATAATTTTAATAACTTTATCTAAATTTTCAACAGAAATAGATAATCCAATCAAAATATGAGCTCTATCTTCAGCTTTTTTTAAATCAAATTTTGTTTTTTTGATTACTACATCTTCTCTAAAAATTAAAAATTGTTCTAGAAATTCTTTAAGATTACAATTCTTTGGTTTATTTTTGACAATTGCTAAAGTGTTGAAACCAAAAGAACTTTCAATAGAGGTGAATTTGTATAATTGTCTTTTAATTGTCTCAGGTTCTACACCAGATTTTAAATCTATTGCAACTCTAATACCTTCTCTATTTGATTCATCACGTATATCTTTTATACCTTCAATTTTTTTTTCTCTAACAAGATCTGCTATTTTTTCATTCAAAACTGATTTGTTTACTTGATATGGTATAGAGGTAATTACAAGTCTATCTCTATTATTTTTTAAATTTTCTACTTGAATTTCACCTCTTATTTTAAATGAACCTCTTCCAGTTTTGTAACCTTCCTTAATAATATTTTTTCCAATAATAACACCACCTGTAGGAAAGTCTGGACCGGGTATATGTTTCATTAAATCATTAATTTTAATATCTTTGTTATCTATCAATGCAAGAGTTCCTTCTATTACTTCACCTAGATTATGCGGAGGTATACTTGTGGCCATGCCTACGGCAATACCGCCAGCACCATTGACAAGTAAATTTGGATACTGCGCAGGTAGAACAGTCGGCTCTCTTTCAGTTTCATCATAGTTATTTTTAAATAAAACTGTATCTTTATCAATGTCATCAATTAAAAATTGTGAAATTTTAGATAATCTTGTTTCAGTATATCTCATTGCAGCAGGAGGATCTCCATCTATAGAACCAAAGTTTCCTTGACCATCTATAAGAGGTAAACTCATCGAAAAATCTTGTACCATTCTAACTAAAGCATCATAGACAGCTTGGTCTCCATGAGGATGGTATTTACCAATTACATCTCCAAC
This sequence comes from uncultured Pelagibacteraceae bacterium, assembly GCA_902510635.1. Taxonomy (GTDB): domain Bacteria; phylum Pseudomonadota; class Alphaproteobacteria; order Pelagibacterales; family Pelagibacteraceae; genus Pelagibacter. The sequence continues at coordinate 14,029 of CABXCB010000006.1, read as the reverse complement.
TATTCTTGCAGATTTTCTAAATTGTTTTGACCAATCAAAACCTCCTTTGTGCATTGCAAAAATTATTCTTCTATGCACAGGTTTTAGTCCATCCCTTATATCAGGTAGAGCTCTACTAATTATAACGCTCATAGCATACGATAAATATGATGAACTCATTTCATCATACATCGATATTGATGTTATATTTTGATTATTAGAAATTTCGTCTTTTTGCATAAAAACTAAAATGGAATATCGTCATCCAATTCGTTTTGGGGCGATTGTGAATCTTGGTCGAATTTCTGTTTATTTTCTTCAGAAGAAATAGAATTTTGACCACCACCACCAAGCATAGTTAATGAAGAATTAAATCCTTGAATCACAACTTCTGTTGAATACTTATCTTGACCACTTTTTTCATCTTTCCACTTTCTAGTTGAAATTTGACCTTCTATATAAACTTGAGCTCCTTTTTTCAAATATTGTTGAACAACATTTACAAGACCTTCATTAAAAACAACTATTCTGTGCCATTCAGTTTTTTCTTTTTTTTCACCAGTATTTTTATCCTTCCATGTTTGACTTGTTGCCAAACTCAACCTGGCCACACTTTTACCATTGACCATTTGTTTTATTTCTGGGTCTGCGCCTAAACGCCCTATCAATAATACTTTATTTAAGCTACCTGCCATAAAATTTAAATTTTTTTGATTTGATTTTTATATATATATATCACAATTTTACTTGAATATTAATTTAATTAAAATAAAGCAACCAAAAATATGATCAAAAAGATAGTTATTAAAGGTGCAAAAGAACATAATTTAAAGAATATTTCTGTAGAAATTCCAAAAGATAAATTTATTGTTATAACTGGTCTTTCTGGGTCTGGAAAATCATCATTAGCATTTGATACTATATATGCAGAAGGACAAAGAAGATATGTGGAAAGCTTGTCTGCATACGCGAGACAATTTTTGGATAAAATGAAAAAACCCAAAGTTGATTTAATCGAAGGTCTTAGTCCTGCTATATCAATAGAACAAAAAAAAATACTTCCAAGAATCCAAGATCAACTGTAGCTACTGTGACTGAAATTTATGATTATATGAGAGTATTGTATGCTAGAGCAGGTGTTCCCTACTCTCCATTTACAGGAAAACCCATAACCTCACAAACTATAAGTCAAATTGTAGATAAAATTAAAGAATTACCAAAAAAAATCAACCATTTATTTATATGCACCTGTAGTTAGAGGACGTAAGGGTGAATATAAAAAAGATATTTTATCTTACAAAAAAAGAGGTTTCAGAAAAATTAAAATAGATAATAAATTATATGAAATTGATAATGTTCCTGAATTAAACAAAAAAATTAAGCATGATTTATCGGTTTTGGTAGATCGTATTGTAATAAACTCATCTTTAGGTAATAGATTAGCAGAAAGTGTAGAAACAGCAGTAAATTTAGCAAACGGTTTATTGTTTGTAGAATACGAAAATGAAACGTTGCCTAAAAAATTTAGAAAAATAGAAAAAATTATATTTTCAACAAAATTTGCTTGTCCAGAAAGTGGTTTTACGATTGAAGAAATTGAACCAAGATTATTTTCTTTTAATAGTCCCTATGGAGCGTGTGAAGAATGTGACGGTATAGGAGTAAAATTGAATGTTGATCCAAATCTAGTTGTGCCTAATGAAAAAAAAACAATTGCTGATGGAGCAATTTTGCCATGGGCAAAAACCACAACTTTATATTATGCACAAACATTATCATCACTTTCAAAACATTATAATTTTCCAATGGATCAAAAATGGGAAAGATTACCAAAAAAAATTAAAGATATAATTCTTTATGGATCTGATGATGAAGAAATAAAATTTACTTACGATGATGGATATGAAAAATATTCACATAAAAAAACATTTGAAGGTGTAATAAATAATCTAGAGAGAAGATACCTGGAAACGGACAGTGATTGGAAAAGAGAAGAAATTTCACAATATCAATCTGATACTAAATGTGAAAGATGCAATGGTTATAGGTTAAAAGAAGAGGCTTTATGTGTTAAAATTGATAATTTTAATATTAGTGAAATAACAGAAAAATCAATACTAGATTCTATAGAGTGGTTTAAATCATTAGAAAAAAAGTTAAATAGTAAACAATTAAAAATTGCTGAATATATTTTAAAAGAAATCAATGAAAGACTAGATTTTTTATTAAACGTTGGTCTTGATTATCTTACACTTTCTAGGGAATCAGGAACGTTATCAGGCGGTGAATCTCAAAGAATAAGATTAGCCTCACAAATAGGTTCTGGTCTTACTGGTGTTTTATATGTTTTAGATGAGCCTTCAATTGGATTGCATCAAAAAGATAATGTAAAATTGATAAATGCCTTAAAAAGATTAAGAGATCTAGGAAATACTGTAATAGTCGTAGAACATGATACTGAAACTATGGAAAATGCAGATCATATTATAGATCTAGGACCGGAAGCAGGAAATAATGGTGGAGAAGTTATTGTTGAAGGAAGTTATGAAGATATTAAAAAAAGTGAAAAAAGTATAACAGGAAAATATTTATCTCATAAATTTTTTATACCAATACCAAAAAATAGAAGACTTGCAAAAAATGGAAGATTTTTAGAAATTAATGGTGCAACTGGTAATAATTTAAAAAATGTTAATTTTAAAATTCCTTTAGGAAGTCTTACTTGTGTAACTGGAGTTTCGGGAAGTGGAAAATCGACAATGGTTCTACAAACTTTATATAATGCTTTAAATCTTACATTAAATAATAATAAATCAAGAAAAATACCAATGCCATTTAAAGGTTTTAAAGGTATTGAATTAATTGATAAAGTAATTGATATAGATCAATCGCCAATTGGCAGAACACCTAGATCAAATCCTGCAACATATACAGGAGCATTTGGACCAATAAGAGATTGGTTTACAGCTTTACCTGAATCTAAAACTAGAGGATACAAACCTGGAAGGTTTTCATTCAATGTTAAAGGTGGACGGTGTGAAGCATGTGAAGGTGATGGGGTAATTACATACGAAATGCATTTTTTACCAGATGTTTATATTCAATGTGATGAATGTAAAGGAACAAGATATAATAGAGAAACTTTGGAAGTAAAATTTAAAGATAAAAGTATTGCTGATGTTTTAAATATGACTGTTGATGAAGGATGTAATTATTTTGAAAATATTTCTAATATAAGGTCTAAATTATTAACATTAAAAAAGGTTGGACTTGGTTATATAAAAATTGGTCAACAAGCTACAACTCTTTCTGGAGGAGAGGCTCAAAGAATTAAACTTGCAAAAGAACTGTCAAAAAGATCAACTGGTAGAACCATGTATATTTTAGACGAACCAACAACAGGATTACATCAACATGATATTAAAAAATTATTAGAAATTTTACATACTTTTGTTGCAACAGGAAATAGTGTGGTAGTTATAGAGCACAATCTAGATGTAATAAAAACAGCTGATTATATTGTCGACATGGGACCAGAAGGTGGTATCAAAGGTGGTCAAATAGTAGCAGAAGGTAAGCCTGAAGAAATATGCAACATAAAAGAAAGCTATACAGGCCAATTTCTTAAACATATTTTGAACAATAAATTTAAAAAAACAGCTTAATAAAAACTTTTTATTAGTGTATAAAAATATACTTATGAGTGATTTTTTTGGATCTTTATCAAAAGTAGTTCATACTTCAATAATTTTAGCAATATTATTGTTTTTATTTTTATTTATTGCTGGTGGCGGATTTGCTTTTGATCAACTTTTTTGGAGTTGGTTTTTTAGATATTTTCATGTTGTTGCTGGAATTATGTGGATAGGATTATTATGGTATTTTAATTTTGTCCAAGTGCCAAATATGCCAAAAATTAGCGATGAACATAAACCAGCTATTACAAAAGTTATAGCACCAGCTGCTTTATTTTGGTTTAGATGGGCTGCATTTGTAACAATTGTTACAGGCTTGTTAGTTGCTTATCTAAATGGATATCTTCATGAAGCAATGACATTAGGTGTTGGCAGTGGTGGAGGTAAATATACGGCTATAGGTATTGGTATGTGGCTTGGTCTAATCATGGCTTTTAATGTTTGGTTTATAATATGGCCAAATCAAAAAAAAGTGTTAGGGATTGTTGAAGCAACACCTGAAGAAAAACCTATCGCAGCTAAAAAAGCTTTAATAGCATCTAGAACCAATACTCTTCTTTCTTTGCCAATGTTGTTAACAATGGTAGCAGCACAAAATTTATATTAAATTTATTCGCTTTCTTCTTTTATTATAGTTTTTTGAGAAACATTCAGTTTAACCAATATAGGATTAGCAATATATATAGAAGAATAAGTACCAACTATAACGCCCAAAATCATAGCAAATGAAAAACCTTTAAGTATAGCACCGCCAAATATAAATATGGATAAAAGTGCAAGCAAAGTTGTTATAGATGTAATTATTGTTCTAGATAAAGTTTCATTTATTGAAATATTTGTAATTTCATAAATTTTTATATCTGAATATTTTTTTAAATTTTCCCTTACACGATCAAAGATAACTACAGTATCATTCATAGAATAACCTACTATAGTAAGTACAGCAGCCACAATTGATAAGTTTATTTCAAAATTTAATAATGAGAAAAAACCAAGTGTTATAATCACATCATGGAATACTGCACTAATAGCTCCAAGACTAAACTGCCATTCAAATCTTATCCATATGTATATGAGCATGGCACCTAATGACAAGGCAATTGCAATTATACCTGATTTTAATAATTCACTACTAACTTTTGGTCCAACACTCTCAACTCTTCTAAATTCAAAAATTTTGCCAATATCATTAGTTAATTCAATTTTAATATTTTCAATAAAATTTTCTTCAATTGATTGTTTTTTTTCAAATTTAATAACATAATCATTTTCTTTGCCAAATTTTTTAACTGTAACATCTCCAAGATTCAAATTATTAAATGATTTTCTTAAATCAGAAATATTTAATGATTTATCTAAACTTCTTAGTTCAATTAATGTACCACCTTTAAAATCTACACCATAATTTAAACCTTTGAATATTAATAAAATTAGTGAAATTAATATTAACAATAAAGATAAAATGTTAAATCTTTTATAAAATTTATTAAAAGGAATATTTTTATTTTCCATTATATTAATTTTTCCTTATGTTTATTTTTAATTACATATAAAGCAGTTAGTAATCGAGCAATATAATATACCGAGAATAACGTTGTTAAAATTCCCACACCTAAAGTTAGAGCAAATCCTTTTACTGGCCCAGATCCTAAAATAAATAAAATCATTGCAGCAATCAGTGTAGTTATATTAGCATCTAAAATTGTTGTTTTTGATTTAATGTAACCACTATCAAATGCTAAAATTTTGTTATTTTCGCTTTTAATTTCCTCTTTAATTCTTTCATAAATTAAAACATTTGCATCCACCGCCATACCTACTGTTAAAATTATCCCTGCTATACCTGGAAGTGTTAGCGTGGCCTCAAATAAGCTAAGAACACCTATTAGTAAAAATAAATTAGTTATTAATGTTACATTAGCTATTGCGCCAAAAATTTTATATTTAGCTATCATAAAAAGAACAACTAATACAAAACCAATAATAAGAGATAGTATTCCAGCGTTTATAGAATCTTGACCTAAATCAGGACCAACTGTTCTTTCTTCTATTATATTCATTGGAGCTGGTAAAGCTCCAGATCTTAATAATAATGCTAAATCAGTAGCAGATTGAAAAGTAAAATCACCAGTTATCTGACCTGCTCCACCAAGAATTGGTTCAACTATATTTGGTGCACTTATAATTTTTCCATCTAATATTATAGCAAGTCTTTTTCCAACACCAGATGATGTAGCTCTAGCAAACTTTTTTGCACCTACTCTATCAAGATTAAATGAAACAACAGTTTGATTTGATTGATTATCCATACGTGGTTGTGCATCAATTAAATTGTCACCACTTAGAATTATTCTTTTACTTATTATTACTTCTGATCCATCTTCGTATGAAAGTCTTTCTGTTCCAAAACTCTCTTCTTCGTTTTGTGTAACAAACCTAAATGTAAGGTTTGCAGTTCTTCCCAACAAGTTTTTAATTCTATCAGGATTATCTAAACCAGGAAGTTCAACAAGTATCCTGTCATTTCCTCTTTTAAGAATATTAGGTTCATTTGTTCCAATTTCATCTACTCTTCTTCTGACAATTTCAATAGCTTGCTCTTGCGATGCTGACTTTAGTAGAACTAAACCATATTCAGAATACTGCAATGTTACATTGATAGACGACAAAACTTTAGTTTCTTTAACATCAAATTCGTGCGTTTTAAATCTTGGAAAGTATGGATTAATTTCACTTTCTTTGTCATTTAAAAGAGACAAAATATTATCTAAAGAAACTTCATCAACGACAAAAGAAATTTTATTATTGTCTATTATTTTAAAGTTATTAGGTTTTAAACCTTTATCCTTAAAAAAATTTTTAATTGAAGAAAGTTTATTCTGTAATTTTTGTATTACTACTGGTGAATTATCTATTTCTAAAAGTAAATATGATCCACCCTGAAGATCTAAACCTAAATTTATATTTCTTTTAAAAAACTTATTATCTGTATTAACAAAATTAGATATTGTGAAAAAAGATATTAAAAAAGTAAAAATTAAAACTGAGATAATTTTTAATTTTGAAAAGTATAACACTTTATTATAATGTTATTTTTTTGCTTCATTATTGCTAACTAATGCCTGAATCCCTGTAGATTTAACAACTTCGACTTTTACATTTTCTGATATTACAACTTCAACCTTATCGTTATCTACCACTCTTTCAATAGTACCAATAATACCTCCTGAGGTAACAACTTTATCTCCCCTTTTTAAATTTTCTACCATTAGCTTGTGTTCTTTAACTTTTTTTTGTTGTGGACGAATTAAGAAAAAATAAAATATAACAAAAATTAAAATTAGAGGTATAAACTGACCTATTCCTGATCCTGACATAAAATCCTTTGTAAATTAAAAGTTTTTTATACCATCTAAGTTGTTAAAACAACTCTAATTATTTGAAATTTTTTCTATATTATTCATGTAAGGTTTTAAAACATCTGGAATTGTTATTGAACCATCTGAATTTTGATAGTTTTCTAATATAGCTATAAGTGTTCTGCCAACAGCCAAACCACTACCATTGAGCGTACCCACAAATTCAGTTTCGTTATCTTTATTTTTATATCTTGCTTTCATTCTTCTTGCTTGAAAAGTTCCACAAGATGAACAACTAGAAATTTCTCTATATTTTTTTTCAGAAGGTAACCAAACTTCAATATCGTAAGTTTTCTCAGCGCTGAAACCCATATCTCCAGTTGATAAAATTATTTTTCTGTAAGGTAACTTTAATTTATCTAATATCATTGTTGCACAATTAGTCATTCTCTCAAGCTCATCCTTACATTTGTTATTTTCAACGATGCTAACAAGTTCCACCTTATAGAATTGATGCTGCCTAATCATACCCTTTGTATCCGTTCCATAGCTACCAGCTTCTTTTCTAAAACATGGTGTTAATGCAACAAAACGCATAGGAAAATCTTTAATATTAACAATTTTATCTCTAACAATGTTGGTTAAAATAACTTCTGCTGTAGGAATTAAAAATTTTCTATTACTTTTTTCTTCAATTTTAATTTCAAATTGATCATCTTCAAATTTAGGTAGTTGTCCAGTACCATACATTGCAAGATCATTAGCGATTAATGGAGGTGAGATTTCCTTATATTTATTTATGCGAGTATGTGTATCTAGCATAAAATTTGCAATTGCTCTTTCTAATAATGCAAGTTTATCATTAACAAAAACAAATCTGGCACCTGTCGTTTTAGTAGCTAGATCAAAGTCTAACATTTTTAAATTTTCACCTAGTTCGTAATGTGATTTAGGATTAAAACTAAACTCTTTTATTGATCCTGATTTTGAAATTTCTTTATTTGAAGTTTCATCATTACCTATTGGAACATCCTCCATTGGTAAATTAGGAATAGTAGATAGTACGTCATCTAATTTTTTTTTAACTAATGATTGTTTTTTGTTTATTATTAAAATTTTTTCTGAAATTTCTTTTGATTTTACAAACAAAGATTTATCTTGTTTCTTTGATATATTTTTTTTTTCATGCTCTAGGGTTTCTTTATCATTAATAAGTTCTCTATTTTTTTTATCTAATAATAAAATTTCATCTAAATCTACAGAAACATTTCTTGATTTAACAATATTTTTAAAATTATCAAAATTATTTCTTATATCTTTAATGTTGTGCATTTTTTTCTTTATTTTTTTTCTCTATAAATTTTACAGAAATAATTGATAATTCATATAATAATAATAAAGGTATTGCTAAACCTATTTGAGTAACTGGATCTGGTGGAGTTAACATTGCTGCAGCAGCAAATATAATGACTACAACATATTTTCGTCTTTCTTTTAAAAAATAAGAATCAACTACACCAATTCTTGCCAATAAACTTAAAACTACTGGTAATTGAAAACTTAATCCAAATGCAAATATTAATTTCATTACTAAAGATAAATATTCATTAACTTTGGCTTCTAACTGAATTGGAAGAGATGTATTTAAACCGCTACTTTCAAATGAAAGAAAAAATTTAATAGCTAAAGGCATAATCAAATAATAAACCAACATGCCACCTAATAAAAAAAGGATAGGTGTTATAACTAGATATGGCATTATGGCAGATTTTTCTTCTTCGTATAATCCTGGTGCAATAAATTTCCATATTTGAATTAAAATAATTGGGCTAGTAAAAAAAAATGCAGCAAAAAAAGATACTTTTAAATAAGTAAGAAAGGTTTCTTGTAAAGCTGTAAAAATAAGTCTTCTATTTAAATCATCATTTTTTACCGCTTGCGCGTATGGATCAACAAGAAAACCATAAATATATTCAGAAAAATAGTAACAAAAAACAAATAAAATTGATAAAAAAATTAATGAGTGGATTAATCTTTTTCTAAGTTCTGAAAGATGACTAAAAAAACCACCCTCAGTCTGATTTTTGCTCATCTTTATCCTTTTTTTTATTTATATTAACATCATCGTTCAAGTTTTTATCAATTGTATCTTCAGTAATTGAGCTAACTTCGTTTTGTATGTTGTTAACGTATCTTTTTGCACTACCTATCCAAGATCCAACTTTTTTTAACATTAATGGAAAATCTTTTGGACCAACAACAATTATTGCAACAGCTACTATAATTAAAATTTCAAACCAGCCAATTGTTGGCATTAGTATTACTCTTTTTTATCTATATCTTGATTTTCAGAGGTATCTTGATTTTCAGAGATATTTTTCTGACCATCCTCTTCATTAACATCCGAGGCCATACCTTTTTTAAAACTTTTGATTCCTTTAGCTACATCTCCCATTAAACTAGAAATTTTACCTCTACCAAAAAGAAGTACAACTAATATAACAACAATAGCTATTTGCCAAAATCCTATACTCATACAAGTGTTATAAACATATTATATAATAATTAAAGTTATTTTTATTTGTCTTTATCATTTTTAAGAGTGCTACTTATCATTTCATCAATATCAGAGTATATATTTTCCTTTTTTTCCTCTTGTTCCTTATAAAATTTACCTGTGCCGAAAATAGTTGAATCGACATTTGCAGTATCGATAAGACCAGCTGTTCCTAGTTCATCAACTGTTGGTAAATCAGATAAATTTTGTAAATTAAAATGACTTAAAAATTCTTCTGTTGTCCCGTATTGTATAGGTTTACCTGGAACATCTTTTCTACCCTGTGTTCTAACCCAATTTAATTCCATTAGAATCTCAAGTGTATTTGCTCCAAAAGCAACACCTCTTATTTCTTCAATTTCAGCCCTAGTAACAGGTTGGTGATAAACAATGATAGACAAAGTCTCTATAGCTGCTTTAGATAGTTTTTTTTCTACAGTTTTTTGTTCAGACATTAATTCTGATAAACTTTCAGAAGTTCTAAAAGACCACTTCTTAGAAATACAAACTAGATTAATTCCCCTATTTTTATAAATATTCTGTAATTTAGTAAGAATACTTAAAACATTAATTTTTTTTGGAAGTTTAGACTCAATAGTATCTACATCTAAAGGCTCAGCAGCAGCAAACAAAATAGCCTCAACTTCCTTCTCACCATAACTTAAAGATGATGGAAAATTTACAACATTTGTTTTTTTTAATTTTTTCATTTATTTTCCTTAATAAAAATATCATCAAATAAATTATTTTGCTTTATTGATATATTACCTTCTTTAGCAAGTTCTAAGGATCCAGCAAATATTCCTGCTTTACCAGTTCGTTTAAATTTTTTATTTTTAGAAAAACCTAAAGGCATCAATTCGTTAATATTTTTCCAATCATTTAATTTTCCAAAAAATTCTTTAATTCTTTTAATTCCTTCTTCGGTTGTAAACACAGGAAGTTTAGGTATATTCATTCTTTGAAATTCTCTAGACATGATTATTGTTGAGTAAGTTTTTAAAATTTCAAACATACTGAGAGAATATTTTGAACTATATATAGATTTAATTCTACCTCTAATTCCCCTCATAAAAATATCTTTTCCTAATCTTTTTCTTTTTAACATTTGATCAGACAATAATCGAATTAGCTCAAGTTTTTTTAATTGGAGTTTAAGCTTTTCAGCAACTTCTAATGCTTTAAATTCTTCTTCATCAGATTCAGGTAATAATAGTTTGGACTTTAAGTAAGTTAACCAGGTAGCCATAAGCAAATACTCAGAAGCTAATTCTAAATTTATTTTTTCTTTTGATTTAATAAAATCGAGAAATTGGTCCACTAACGTAGTAATAGAAATTTTCTCAAGGTCAACTTTTTGAGATTTTGCTAAATCTAGTAACACTTCTAATGGTCCATTAAAGTTATTAAGATTTACATTAAATGAAAGAGAATCGTTCATAAAATCTATTATCTAATTATATTTAATAATAGCGATGTTTTTTTTATAGTAAAAGTACTTAATAGTGGAGAATTTTTAGCTACCATTAACATTTCATTATATTTTCCATTACAATGTAAAACTATATCACAACCAGCATTAAAAGCTTGGGTTGTATTTTTTGATATAGAAAATTTTAATGCTTTCATTGATATATCATCAGACATAATTAAGTTCTTAAATCCTATTTTTTTTCTAATCATATTAAGAACTTTTTTTGAATGAGTGACAGTATTTTTTTTATCTATAGAACGAAAAATTATATGTGCAGTCATCGCTAATATGGATTTTTGTTTTTTAAAAGGATAAAAATCTATTTTATTTAAATCATTAATATTTTGATTAACAATTGGTAATTTTTTGTGGGTATCAAATTTAGATAGTCCGTGACCCGGTATATGCTTTAATACTGTACCTATGTGATTTTCGTGAAATTTATTAATACAAATTTTACCTAATTTTGATACTAAATATGGATCTGTTGAAAAAGATCTATTTCCTATAACATTATTAGTTATTTTTCTCCTAACATCTAAAACAGGAACATTGTTTATGTTGATACCTAATAAATTTAGCAGATAGGCAATTTGTTTGATGTATACTTCATAATATATGTAGAATTTTTTTTTATTATTTTTGTAAAGCTTGCTAAAAAATTCAGCAGAAAAAATTGAATTATCAATAAATTTATTTAACCTAGAAACACGACCACCTTCCTCATCAACTAAAATAGGGTAATTCTTATCATTGAATATTTTTTTTATATGAGATGTCAATTTTTGAGTCTGAGTTACAGATACAATATTTCTAGAAAATAATATGACACCCCATGGTTTATATTTTTTTAAAAAAAGAACTTCTTTTTTACTTAATTTTGTACCCTTAATACCTGTAATAAAGCTTCTTCTTCTACTAATCATTTTAATAATTCCCAAAAATGGTACTTTTTTTTTGTTTTACCTTTTTGATATTCAACATACTCAATTATATCATTTGTATTATTCTCTAATATAACAAGATTTTCAGAAAAAATATTAATATTATCTTCTACTAAGCTTAATGATCGATAAGATCTTTTTTTATATTCATCTGAAAAATAGTATCTTGAAATAAAAAAAATAAAAAAAAATATTGTTATTATATAAAAAACGTACTTTAATTCTTTAATCATTACATTTTTTCTGGAGTATTAACTCCCAATATATTCATGCCTAATTTTATTACTATTGAAATAACTTTTAAAAAAGCAATTTTATCATCAGAAATTTTATTATCTTTATCAATAAACCTTTTATTTATATCAGCTTTTCCTTTATTCCAATAAGAATGAAATTCTGAAGATAGCTCATATAAATAAACAGGTATTCTGTGAGGTTCCAATTTGCTTGAGGTAATATCTAAACATCTTGGCCATTCAGAAATTTTTTTTAAAATTTTAATCTCATCATTTGTATAATTATAATTATGATTTTTAATTTTTAATTCATCATTGATATCCAAATTAATATTTCTAAATACGGAGCATATTCTGGCATAACTATACTGAACATAATAAAGTGGGTTATCTTTAGATTTTTCTTTTACTTTAGAAAAATCAAAATCAAGTTCAACTTCATTACTTCTGCTTAACATTATAAAACGAGTTGCGTCCTTACCTACTTCTTTAATTAAATCTTCAACAGTTATGTAATCACCTTTTCTTTTTGACATTTTAAATGGTTTGCCGTCCTTAATTAATTTTACTAACTGACTTACTTTGCAGGATAATTTGTTTTTTTCTCCTGAAATAGCTTCGACTACAGATGTAATTCTTTTTATATATCCAGCGTGGTCTGCACCTAAAATATTTATTAACTTATCAAATTTTCTATTAATTTTTGTATTATGGTAAGCAACATCGCTTGCAAAATATGTCCAAGTTAAATCACTTTTTTGTAGAGCTCTATCCTTATCATCACCAAAATCAGTAGATCTAAACAATAGCTGCTCTCTTTCAGTCCACTTGCTTTGATCTTCACCTTCCGGAGCTTTAATTTTACCTCTATAGACATGATTAGTTTTTTCAAGTTTTTCAATTACCTTTGTAACTTCATTATCATTAACCAGTTTTGTCTCACTTATAAAATTATCATGTTTGATACCTAGATCGATTAAGTTTTTTTTAATTAAATTTAAGGATTCATTAACTGAGATTTTTTTTAAATGCTCTTCTATATCTTCAAAGTTTTCAAAGTTTATATCCTTATTATTTTTGATAATATTGTTAGCTATATCTTTTAAATAATCTCCCGGGTAAAGGTCTGGATTATCTAATGGAAATTTTTCATCATACAATTTTTCTCTAATTCTTAAATAAATCGAATTATTAAAATGAGAAATTTGATTACCATAATCGTTAACATAATATTCGCGTTCAACAACATTTTGATTAAATTCTAAAATATTTGAAATAACATCTCCTAAAATAGCACCTCTACAGTGTCCAACATGTAAAGGTCCTGTTGGATTAGCCGAAACAAATTCAACTAAATATTTCCTCTTTTTTTCATTTGATGAGCCGTAGTTATTAGGTGAATTAATTAGATTATTAGTAAAATTATTCCAGTAATTTTTATTAAATTTAATATTAATAAACCCAGGTTTAGCAAAAGATATTTCCTCTATATCTTTATCTTCATTTTTTAAAAGATCGATTAAAATTTGAGCTAAATCATTTGGTGATTTATTATTTGGTTTTGCAAGAACCATAGAAACATTAGTTGATATATCAAAATCAATTTTGGGAGGAGTTGAATCTACATTAATTCCATTTAAATTATCTGGAAGCATTAACAAATTATCAGTTTGAGCTTTTTTGATAATTGTTATTAATTTATTTTTATATTCTTCAAATATATTCATTTAAATGATTTATAAATATTTATTGCAAATCGATCAGTCATACCAGAAATATAGTCAG
>CABXCB010000005.1 GCA_902510635.1 uncultured Pelagibacteraceae bacterium | reverse complement strand
TCACATTAAATATTCTAAAAAGAAGTTTTTAATAAATGGAAATAGTGAATTCTATATTGATGAAAATTTTAAAAATTTAATAAAATTTCAAATCGAAAAAAATGAAAAAGAAATAAAATTTGATACTTTTTTAAATTTAAAATATCTAGATTTATTAGTTGAAGATATTTCTTACAAAAAAGATAAAAATAAAAAAGCAACTTTACAAATTAAAGGATATGAAAGAAATAAAAAATTTTTTCTAGAAAATATTAGCTATAAAGAAAGTAATAATATAATTGAGCTTAATAATTTAGTAATAAATAATAATAAAATATTTAATATTGATAAAGTAAGGTTTAATTATTTAACTAATAATAATTTTAAAAACCAAGTTAATTTAATCAAAAAAAAGGATGGCAATTACAAATTAACAGGTAAAAGTTTTGACAGTATTCAGCTTATTAAAAATATCTCAAATTCTGACACTGATAGTAATTTTTTTGAAATTTTTAAAAATTTAAATACAAAAATAAATATAATTATTGATAGGATCAAGCTAGATGATAAAAATATACTTAAAAGTTTAAATGGTAATATAAAAATCAAGAGCAGTAAAATTAATGATTTAAACCTAAATTCGAATTTTAGTAATAATGAAAAGTTATTTGTTAAAGTTAAAACAAAAAATGACAATAGTATTGTAACAACATTTTATTCAGATAGGGCGAAGCCTTTTGTTAAAAAATATAAATTTATCAAAGGTTTTGAAGGTGGAACTCTAGATTTTAGTTCTATTAAAGTTAATAAAGTTTCAAAGTCTAAACTAATCATTGATAATTTTAAGGTTAAAGAGATTCCTGTATTAGCCAAAATATTAACTTTAGCATCCCTTCAAGGTATTGCGGATCTTTTAACAGGAGAAGGAGTAAGGTTTACTGATTTCGAAATGATATACAAAAAAAATAAAGGCTTAACAACTATTGATGAAATTTATGCTATTGGTCCTGCTTTATCAATCATGATGGATGGTTATCTAGAAGACAAAAAACTCATAAGTTTAAGAGGAACTTTGGTACCTGCTACAACTATAAACAGAACAATTTCATCAATACCACTAATTGGAGATTTGTTAGTTGGAAAAAAAGTTGGAGAAGGTGTTTTTGGAGTAAGTTTTAAAATTAAAGGACCACCTAAAAATTTAAAAACAAAGGTAAATCCTATTAAAACTTTAACACCTAGATTTATAACAAGAACTTTAGAAAAAATAAAAAAAAATTAAGATAATTTAATTTTAATATGTTTCTTTTTGCCAATTGATAATTTTAAAAAATTATTCTCATCAAATGACTTTGCCTGTATTAAAAACTTTTCATTTTTGATTATTTCATTATTTATTCTGATACCATTACTTTTTATTAGTCTTCTTATTTCACTTTTTGATTTTTCTATTTTTGATAGGATAATTAAATCAATTATATTTATACCACTGATTTGGTTAGCTAATGTAATATCTACTGATGGTAGATTGTCTCCTAAAGAATTTTCCTCAAAAGTCTTCTTTGCAGTTTTTTCAGCAGATATAGCCTCATCTTTTCCATGCAACATAGATGTAGTTTCATTTGCTAATTTAATTTTTAATTGATTAATATCATCATCTTTTATTTTATTTATTTCATTAGTATCTAAATCTGTAAACATTTTTAAAAATTTAATTACATCTCTGTCATCAACGTTTCGCCAAAATTGCCAGTAATCATAAGGTGATAATAATTTTTTATCTAACCAAACTGCACCCATTTCTGTTTTTCCCATTTTAGCACCAGAAGCTAATGTAATAAGAGGAGTAGTTAAACCATAGGCTTGTTTATTTGAATATCTTTTTATAAGTTCAGTTCCATTAACTATATTGCCCCATTGATCTGAGCCACCAATTTGTAAAGCACAATTTTCTTTTTTATTTAGTTCTAAAAAATCATATGATTGTAATATCATATAGTTAAATTCCATGTAGCTTAGAGACTGTTCTCTATCCAATCTAGTTTTTACACTTTCAAAAGTAAGCATTTTGTTTATTGTAAAATGTTTTCCAATATCCCTTAAAAAAGAAATATAATTTAATCCCTTAAGCCAAGAATAATTATTTACGAATATAGGTTTAGTATTTGGATCATTATTATCTAAATAATTTTTTAATATTTTTTCTATATTTTTAATATTTATTTCTATTTCTTCATCACTTAGAATTTTTCTTGTTTTATCTTTACCAGAAGGGTCTCCAATTCTAGTTGTTCCACCTCCGATCAACACAATTGGTCTGTGTCCATGTTTTTGTAATAATCTTAAACACATTATTTGTAACAAACTTCCAACATGAAGACTTTCTGCAGTACAATCAAAGCCGATATAACCTTTGATTTTTTCTTTATCTATTAATTTAGATAATTCATCTTCGCTAGTGCACTGGTAGAAATACCCTCTATCTTTAAATTCTTTTAAAAATTTATTCATAGGTCTATAGTTTTACAATATACATTATTTAATAAAAAAAAATAAGAATGGGAAAGATATATACAGCATTAGGCTTAATGAGTGGAACTTCTATGGATGGGGTAGATGCATCAATCATTAAGTCAGATGGAGTTATAGAATATTCAATAAAAAAGGACGAATATTTTGAATATGACAGTGATCTTCGTCAAAAAATAATAAATATCAGAGAAAAAGTTTTAGTTATAGATGATTTAAAGGTACATTCTGATGAGATTAAATCGCTAGAAATAGAAATCACATTATTTCATGCAAATGCTGTTAATAAAATTCTTGAGTCTTCAAAAGTAGAAATTGATTTCCTGGGTTTTCATGGACAAACAATATTTCATGATCCTAAAAAAAGAATCACTAAACAATTAGGAGATGGAAATATGTTGTCTAAATTAACTAAAAAATTAGTTATTTATGATTTTAGACAAAACGACTTAAAAAATGATGGTCAAGGAGCACCATTAGCTCCAATTTATCATAATTTATTAGCTAAAACTTTTAAGAAAAAAGGAATAATAAAGCTACCAATTATAATTCTAAATATTGGTGGAATTGCAAATATCACATCAATCAATGAAAATTATGAAATGACAAGCATGGATATAGGACCAGGCAACTGTTTAATTGATAAATGGATTATAGCTAATTCTGATAAAAATTTTGACAAGAATGGAGATGTTGCAAGATTAGGAAAAATAAATAAATTTATTTTAGAACAAGCAATAGATAGTTTTTATTACAATGCAGCTAACAAAAAGATATCCTTTGATGTTAATGATTTTGATATTTCTTTTGTCAAAGGACTTTCTTTAGAAGATGGAGCTGCAACAATTACTGAATTAACAGCAGATATTATATCTAAAAAATTATCAGACAAAGATATTTATGTTTGTGGAGGAGGAAGAAAAAATAAACATTTAATGGATTCTATACAAAGTAAAATAAAAAATAAAATTTCACAAATTGACAATCTAGGTGTAGATGGAAACTATATAGAGTCCCAAGCTTTTGCTTATCTTGCTATAAGATCTTATCTTCAATTACCAATTTCTTTTCCAGAGACTACTGGTTGTAAAAAACCTTGTACAGGTGGTACAATAGTTAAAAATTTTTAATATAATGCAGATTCTTTTTTAATATATTTATTTAAAGACTTGATTAGTTGCTGCTCAGCTTTTGAAAAAAAATGATTTGCATCTGGAATAGATTCAAATTCAACTTTAATACTTTTTTGTGCGCTTAATCTTTTATTTAATTCATTTATATGTTCAACTGGTACAAGCTCATCTTTTTTTCCATAAATCATTAAACCTGATGATGGACATGGTGATAAAAATGAAAAATCATAAACATTCGGTTGTGGAGAAATTGCAATAAATCTATTTATCTCAGGTCTTCTCATTAATAATTGCATTGAAATTAATGATCCAAAAGAAAATCCTGAAATCCAACATTGAGAGTTATCAAAATTTTCTCTTTCTAACCAATCAAGAGCTGCTGCAGCATCTGCAAGCTCACCTTGACCATTATCAAATTCACCATCACTTTTGCCAACACCTCTAAAATTTACTCTACAAACAGAAAAATCATTTTCCATAAATACATGAAATGTATCAACAACTACTTTATTGTTCATAGTTCCACCGTATTGAGGATGAGGATGTAAAACTAAAGCGATTGGTGAAGTATTTTTTTTACTTTTATAATATTTTGCTTCTAGTCTTCCTGCGGGTCCAGGAATAAATATTTCTACTATTTTACTATCCATATAAGATATTGATTATTGTTATCATTAAAAATTTACATTTTTTTACCAAAATTGAGTGACAAAATGCAAGTTTTAAAATAAGCTTTAAACTTGACTAAAATAGTCAGGTATGTATAAAGCCCGTGAATCGCGGAATTTATGAAATTATCAAGCAAAGGTAGATATGCTGTAATGGCTCTTGCGGATCTAGCAAAGTTTGATCCAAATGAACCAATATCTCTTAGAGACATTTCTTTAAGACAAGGAATATCGTTAGTTTATTTAGAACAGTTATTTTTAAAACTAAAAAAAAATAAAATTGTTAACAGCGTAAGAGGAAATAAAGGTGGTTATATTTTAAATAGAAGAGCATCGGAGATAAGAATTTCAGATGTATTTGTAGCAGTAGAAGAAAAGATCAAAACAGTAGGCTGTGAAAAGCATTCCAAAAAAGGATGTAATGGAAAAAGTGCAAAATGTATAACTCATAATTTATGGGATGAACTTGAAGATTATATTAATAATTTTTTTCAAAAAAAGAAGTTAAGTGACTTAATAAATCAGAAAGATAATAGAATTTAAATGAGAGAAAAAGAGATAACTAAACTAAAAGATTATAAATATGGTTTCACTACTGATATTGAAAATATTAGAGCACCCAAGGGTCTAAATAAAGAAGTTATCAAATTTATATCTAAGGCAAAGAAAGAACCAAAATGGATGTTGGATTGGAGAATGAAAGCTTATGAAAGATTTAAAAATTTAAAAGAACCAAATTGGCAAAAACCAAAATATCCTAAAATTGACTATCAAGATATTTATTATTATTCAGCACCAAAAAGTACTAGCGAAAATCCAAAAAATTTAGACGAACTTGATCCAAAACTTTTAGAAACTTATAAAAAACTTGGCATACCATTGCAAGAACAACAAAGGTTAAATGGTATTGCTGTAGATGCCGTATTTGATTCAGTTTCTGTTGCTACAACATTCAAAGATAAATTAAATGAGGTTGGAGTGATTTTTTGTCCAATCTCTGAAGCAATAAAAAAACATCCAGAACTTGTAAGAAAATATTTAGGATCAGTGATTCCCTTGACAGATCACTATTTTGCTACTTTAAATTCAGCGGTTTTCACTGACGGTTCATTTGTTTACATTCCACCAGGAGTAAGGTGTCCAATGGAACTTTCAACTTATTTTAGAATTAACGCTTCTCAAACTGGACAGTTTGAAAGAACGTTAATAATTGCAGATAAAGGAAGCTATGTAAGCTATCTAGAAGGTTGTACAGCACCAATGAGAGATGAAAATCAATTACATGCTGCAAACGTTGAGTTGATTGCTTTAGATGATGCTGAAATTAAATATTCAACAGTACAAAATTGGTACCCAGGAGATGAAGATGGAAAAGGAGGTATTTATAATTTTGTAACCAAAAGAGGTTTATGCAAAGGAATAAACTCTAAGATTTCTTGGACACAAGTAGAAACAGGTTCAGCAATTACATGGAAATATCCAAGTTGTATTTTACAAGGTGATAACTCTATTGGAGAATTCTATTCAATTGCAATTACTAACAATCATCAAAAAGCTGACACAGGAACTAAAATGATACATTTAGGAAAAAATACTAAAAGTAAAATTATTTCTAAAGGAATTAGTGCTGGCTTTTCTGACATGACATATAGAGGGTTAGTTGATATTTCCTTTAAAGCAAAAAATTCAACAAATTATACACAGTGTGACTCATTACTTATGGGCAACAAATGTGGGGCTCATACTATTCCTTATATAAAAAATAAAAATCCAGAATCTAATATAGCTCATGAAGCTACCACATCTAAAATTAGTGAAGAGCAACTTTATTATTGTCAGCAAAGAGGTTTAAATCCAGAAGAAGCTGTAGGATTGATAGTTAATGGTTTTTGCAAAGAAGTATTACAACAATTACCTATGGAGTTTGCTGTTGAGGCACAAAAACTTGTTGGAATAAGCTTAGAAGGAAGTGTTGGTTAAATGTTAAAAATCAAAAATTTAAAAGCTGATATTGAAAATAAATCAATTTTAAATAACTTTAATCTTGAAATAAAACCAGGTGAAGTTCATGCAATTATGGGACCAAACGGATCAGGAAAAAGTACTTTATCCAATATTTTATCAGGAAAAAAAGGATACGATGTCTCCGGAGAAATTTTATTTGAAAATAAAAATCTTTTCGAACTTGAAACTGAAGAAAGAGCACACAAAGGAATATTTTTAGCATTTCAATACCCACTAGAAATACCAGGTGTAAATACAAATATTTTTTTAAAAACGTCACTTAATGCAATTAGAAAAGCCAGGGGAGAAAAACAACTTGATGCAATTGAATTTTTGAAATTAGTAAAATTAAAAGCAAAAGATTTAAAATTTGATGAAGAAAAATTAAATAGGCAATTGAATGTAGGATTTTCAGGTGGTGAAAAAAAAAAGAATGAAATATTGCAAATGTCAATTTTAAATCCAAAGCTTTCAATTTTAGATGAGACTGACTCAGGCCTAGATATTGATGCACTTAAAATTGTTGCTGATGGAGTTAACTCATTAAGAAAAAAAGATAATTCATTTTTAATAATTACACACTACCAAAGATTATTAGATTATATAAAACCTGATTATGTTCACGTGTTGATGAATGGTAAAATAATTAAATCTGGTGGTCCAGAACTAGCATTAGAATTAGAAAATAAAGGATATGAAAATTTTAATTAAATGGAAGAACAATTAAAAATAGATTTTGAAAAATTACTAGAAAACTCAAATTTTTCTAAAAAAAATGTAGAGCTTAAAAGAAAAAATTTTGATAATTTTATCAAAAAAGGTTTCCCCAACAGAAGAGAAGAAAATTGGAAATTTTCAGATCTTAATCAAATAATTTCAAAAAATATAAAAAATTTAAGTTTTTACAATGATTTATCTAAGCCAAATAAAATAGATCAGTCTATTTTTATTGACGGCTTGGAACATAATAAACTTGTTTTTGTAAATGGTAAAATAGAAAAAATAGAATTTGATTATGAAGAAAAAAATAAAATTGAAATATTAGATGATTTAGTTTTAGAAAAATTTAACGATGTCAATAATTCATTGCTTTTTTTGAATAATGCATTTGTAAGTAACTATTTCAAACTAACTGTCAAAAAAAACTATGCACTTCAAAAACCTTTGATTATTTACAATATTACTAATAAAGATTTAGTTTCAAAAAATGTTAATTTGAAAGTTGATATAATGCTTGAAGAAAATAGTTCTTTAAAACTTATTGAATTTTCTAATGATAAATCAACTACTAATTTTATAAATATTAATTATAATTTTGATCTTCAAAAAAATTCTATCTTAAAAAATTATAAAATTGATAATAATTCAAATAGTAATATAAAATATTATTTTAATAATATTAGTCAGGATACTAATAGCGTATCAGAAATATTCCTTCTATCATCTGGATCAGAATTTATAAAAAATGAAATAAATTGTAATTTGAATGGGATATATGCCTCAGCATTTGTTAATGGAGTTTTTATGTTAAATGAAACAAAACATCATGAAATTAAAACTAATATAAATCATTTAGTTGAAAACACTAAAAGCTATCAATTAATCAAAAGTGTTTTAGATGATACATCAAAAGCAGTTTATCAAGGAAAAATTTTTGTTGATTCAAAAGCTCAAAAAACTGATGGATATCAATTGAGCAAAGCTATTTTATTAAACGATAATACTGAATTTAATGCCAAGCCAGAACTAGAAATTTATGCTGATGATGTTAAATGTTCCCATGGCTCTTCATCTGGAAGTTTAAATGAAGAATCAATATTTTATCTAATGTCTAGAGGGCTAAACTATAAAGAAGCAAAAAAACTTTTAATTAATGGTTTCTTATTAGATGTTGTTGAAAAAATTACAGATTCTGAAATAAAAAACTTAATAAAAAATATTATGAGCTTAAAACAATGAACATTAGTAATATAAAAAAAGAGTTTCCTATATTTGATAATAAAATTCATAATAATGATCTTGTATATTTAGATAGTGCCAATTCTTCTCAAAAGCCAAGAGTAGTTGTTGATAGAATTTATGATTTTTATACTAAAGAATTTTCTAATGTAGGAAGAAGTGTTCATTATCTTGCTGTTGCAGCAACAAATTTATATGAAAATACTAGATCGTCAGTTCAAAAATTTATTAATGCAAAAGATGCAAATGAAATTGTTTTTACTAAAGGAGCTACCGAGGCAATAAATTTGGTTGCAAGCACTTTTGGACAAAATCATTTGGAAGAAGGTGATGAAGTTTTATTAACTGAGCTTGAACATCACTCAAATTATGTTCCTTGGCATTATTTAAGAAAATCAAAGGGTATTAAAATAGAGTTTGCTGAGATAAATGAAGATGGAGATGTTACTTTAGAAAATATAGAAAAAAAAATAACACCAAAAACCAAAATTATTGGAATAACTCATTTATCAAACGTTACTGGAGCTATTTTGCCAATTAAAGAAATAGTTCAATTAGCTCATTCAAAAAATATACCAGTATTGGTAGATGGTTGTCAGGGAGCTCCACATTTAAAATTAGATATGCAAGACTTAGATTGTGATTTTTATGCAATCTCCTGTCATAAAATGTATGGACCAACAGGTTTGGGTATCCTTTATGCAAAAAAAAAATGGTTAGAGGAATTGCCACCATACCAAGGTGGCGGAGGAATGATTAATGAAGTCAAAAAGGAAGGTATAACATATGGCGATTTACCAAATAAGTATGAAGCTGGAACAATGGCAACAGCACAAGTAATAGCATTTGACGAATCTATTAAATTTTTAAATAAAATAGGAATGGATAATATTATTGAACATGAAAAAGAACTTATTGAATATGGTCAAGAATTGTTGAGAAAAAATAATTCTGTTAAATTAATTGGAAATCCAAAAATAAAAGGATCTGTTTTATCTTTTACTATTGATGGAATACATCCTCATGATATTGCAACTATTTTAGATGAAGATGGAGTTGCAATAAGAGCTGGCCATCACTGTTGTCAAATATTACATGACAAACTTGATATAGCTGCTTCCGCAAGAGCATCATTAGGAATTTATAATACCAAAGATGATCTTGATAAACTAAATTCATCAATCAATAAATGTAAAAAAATATTTGAATTAAAATGAACTTAAAAGAACTTTATCAAGAAATAATTTTAGATCATGGAAAGAATCCAAGAAATCTAAGAAAAACAGAAAATTTTAATAAAGATGCTAAAGGTCATAACCCATTATGTGGTGATAAAGTTCATATATATTTAAAATTAAATGAAAATAAAAAAGTAGAAGATATTTCATTTGAAGGAGAAGGTTGTGCAATTTCGATGGCTTCAGCATCAATAATGACTGATTTGCTTAGAGGAAAAGAAGAAAATGATGTAAAAGAAATAGTAAACAATTTTTTAGAGATGATTAAAGAAAAAAATGAAATTAAAACAAATCTTTTAAAAGATGATGAAAAAACTAAATTAATGTGTTTGTCAGGAGTAAAACAATATCCAATGAGAGTTAAATGTGCAACATTATCATGGCATACATTATCTTCAGCAATAAACAAATCACAAAATGAAATTAATACTGAAAGTATGGATTTATAATGGAACTAAAGGACAAAGTTATTGCTGAAATAAAAAAAATTTATGATCCAGAGATACCTGTTAATATTTATGAATTAGGTTTAATTTATGATGTTACCATTGATGAAAAGAAAAATGTTAAAATAGACATGACATTAACGACGCCAAATTGTCCAGTTGCCGAAAGTTTGCCTAATGAAGTAAAAAATAGTGTTAAAGAAATAAAAGAAGTAAAAGATGTTGATTTACAATTAGTTTGGGAGCCACCGTGGGATAAATCAATGATGTCTGATGCTGCAAAACTAGAATTAAATTTATGACAAATCAAATAATTACGTTAAGTGAAAATGCTGCTACTAGAATTAAAGAAATAATGACAAAAGCAGAAAGTAATGCTGTTGGAGTAAGAGTAGGCGTTAAGTCTGGTGGTTGCGCAGGTATGTCTTATATAATGGAATATACAAAAGAAATTAATCCAAATGATGAGATAATTGAAGAAAAAGGAGTTAAACTTTTCGTTGATCCCGGAGCAATAATGTATCTTTTAGGCACCGAAATGGACTATAAAAAAGAAGAATTTTCCTCATCTTTTGTCTTTAAAAATCCTAACGAAACTGAAAGATGTGGATGTGGAGAATCATTTAAGATATAATAATATTTAATGAGAGATACTAAACATTTAGAAAAACATGCTAACAGGTTAGCAGAAAGCAAAAAAGAAAAAGAACTATTTAGAACTCAACGTAAAGCAGTTGAAGCAGGCGCTCATGGTACTCTGGAATATACTATAAAAAAGGGTGTAAATAAGAATAAAATTGCTGACGATAAAATATTAAAAAGTAAAAAATAATTTTAAGAGCTATAGTACATTTCAAACTCCATAGGATGTGGAGTGTGCTCTAGGTTATAAATTTCTTCAAATTTTAATGCTATAAAAGCATCTATTTGATCATCAGAAAATACATTACCTTGTTTTAAAAAACTTCTATCTCTATCTAAACTCTCCATTGCTTCTCTTAATGATCCACAAACTGTAGGAATATTTTTTACCTTATCTTCTGGCAAAGCATACAAATCTTCATCAAGAGGTTGTCCAGGTTTAATTTTATTTTTAATTCCATCTAATCCTGCCATTAACATTGCTGAAAAAGTTAAGTAAGGGTTTCCTGCAGCATCAGGAAATCTAATTTCACATCTTGCACCTTTTTTATTTAATGTTATTGGAATCCTACATGAAGCAGATCTATTTCTTGCTGAGTAAGCTAATAAAACTGGAGCTTCAAAACCTGGAATTAATCTTTTGTAACTATTTGTTGTTGAATTTGAAAAAGCATTAATAGCTTTAGCATGTTTCAATATTCCACCAATGTAATGTAAAGCGGTTTCTGATAATCCTGCGTATTTGTCTCCAGAAAAAGTAGGTTTATTATTTTTCCAGATCGACTGATGAATATGCATTCCTGATCCATTATCTCCTTTTACTGGTTTTGGCATAAAAGTTGCAGTTTTACCAAATGAATTAGAAACCATTTGAACTACGTATTTATAAAGTTGTACGTTATCTGCTTGGGTTACTAATGTATTATATAACATTCCAAGTTCATGCTGACTTGGAGCTACTTCGTGGTGATGTTTTTCTACAGTTATACCGACTTCTCTTAAACCTTTTAAATATTCACCCCTCATATCTTGAGCACTGTCAACTGGAGGAACTGGAAAATATCCTCCTTTTATTCCTGGTCTATGGCCCATGTTTCCATTTTCATAACTTTTTCCAGAGTTATAGGGACCTTCTGAACTATCAATTTTAAATCCTATTTCATTCATTTCATTTTTTATTTTTACATCATCAAAAACAAAAAATTCAGGCTCAGGACCAAAGTAAGCTTTATCTCCTATTTTAGTAGTTTTTAAATATGCTTCAGCTCTCTTCGCTATTCCTCTTGGATCTCTTTCATAAGGGTTTTTTTTAACCGCATCTAAAACATCACAAAAAAGAATAAGAGTGTTATGAGAAGTATAAGGATCAATTACCTGTCTATTTAGGTCAGGTTTTAAAATCATATCAGACTCATTAATAGCTTTCCATCCGGCTATTGAAGAACCATCAAAAAAAACACCATCATTTAACATATCATCATCAACTATTGTTGAGTCCATTGTTAAATGTTGTAATTTACCTCTAGGGTCAGTGAATCTTAAGTCGACAAATTCAATCTCCTTGTCTTTCATTAATTTTAAAACTTTATTTGAACTCATAATTTTTTCTGCTTATATTCGAATTTAATATCAAAAAATACAGTAATAAGTAGATAATATAATAAGATATCACCTATGCACTTCTTACATGGATAAATGGCTATTAATATGAAATTATCAATTCACAAATTATTACAATTATTAGTTGAATGGATGATTTATTAAATAAAGAGTCAGTAAAACGGGTAACGAAAGTTTTGAATGACTTTGATCAATCGATAAAAGTCCAAAACTTAGATACTACAGCTAGAACAGCAAAAGATGCTGCAGAAAGTTTAAAAACCGAAATTGGCTCTATCGTAAAAAGCTTATTACTTAGAAGACAAAGCTCATTCTTGTTATGTTTAGTTGCTGGTGATAAGAGGTGTTCCTTAAATAAAATAAAAAAATTGTTAAATGAAAAAGATGTAAGTATGGCAAATGCTGATCAAGTAAAAGAAATAACAGGGTTTACAATTGGAGGAGTTTCTCCAGTAGGACATTTAAATAAAGTTAATATTTTTATAGACAAGTCATTAGCAAGATTTACAAATTTATTTGCGGCTGCAGGTCATCCTTATAGTATTTTCAAAATTAATTTTGATAATCTTTGTAAAATTACAAAAGGATCAGTAAAAGATATATCTGAATGAATAATCCAAAACCTCTAGATTATTTATTGTTAGGAACATTATCTTTAATTTGGGCATCTGCATTTTTTAATATTAAAATTGCAACTTACTCTTTTGGACCTGTAACAATTGCATTTTTTAGAATTTTTCTTGGGGCTATACCAGTTGTATTTTTATGTTTAGTAAAAAGAATAAAGATTGAAGCATTTTCAAAAGACTGGTTATGGTTTGCATCAATTGGATTCATAAATCTTGTAATACCGTTTTTTTTAATTGCTTATGGCGTTCAAAAAGTACAAAGTAATCTTGCTGCAATTCTTATGGCAACTACACCTCTAAGCGCAACTATTCTTGCACATTTTTTTACTGAAAATGAAAAATTTAATTGGTTTAAGAGTTTTGGAATATTAATTGGATTTTCGGGAATAGTTTTTTTATTTTCAGATAAAGTATTAATTAATACAGAAAATATAATTTATGCTCTCGCAATTTTACTAGGTTCCACATGCTATGTTATTGGAGGGATTTTAACTTTAAAAATTAGTAAAAAGAAAAATGAAAATGTAACAGCCTCAATATTAATTTGGGGATCAATAATTGTATTTCCGATTTCAATGTTCTTTGAGCAACCCTGGAATTTATCCCCAAGTTTAGATTCTATGATTGCATTATTATATCTTGGTGTTTTTCCAACTGGTGTTGCGTGGTTATTAAGATTTCATATTTTGAAAAATAATGGTGTAATTTTCCAATCTCAAGTTGCTTTTTTAATTCCAATATTTGGAGTTATACTTGGATATATATTTTTAAATGAACTTATAACTTCAAAAGTTATTGTTTCATTACTGCTAGTTATTTTAGGAATTTATTTAGTTAAAACATCGAATAAAACTAAAGTTACTTCAGTTTAGACAATTCTTTAATGTGAGATGAATCAGTTTCACAACAACCTCCTAAAATTGTTGCTCCCTTTTTAATAATTTTTTTTGCAAATTCGCAGAATACTTTACCTGTAATTTCTTCCCTTTTTCCTAAAGTAATATTTGGATTTTTTCCAACTTCATTGTGTCCAGCTGTATTGAATCTATGAACAGGCAAGGGCTCATCCACAGCCCATAAATTTGCTTTAAAACCAAATGGCATGTCTAAGTTTTTTAATTCATTTGCCGTTTGATCTATTATTTCTAACGATACGCATGCAGCAACTACTCCTAACCATTTAGTATTCTTATATTTTTTTACAACTTCAGTTATTGATTCACCAGATGGAAGCTTTCCATTTTTCTTTAAATGCAAACCAACTAACACTGGTTTATTTAATTTATGAATAACATTTAATGCCATCTCTACTTCTCTTCCACTAGAGAGTACATCTAAATAAAAAAAATCAATATAAGGATTAATTAAACTGGCTTGATCAAAAAAATCTTTTTCAATTATATTTCGATCTCTTTTATCAACCTCATAAGTGTCATTTTGAGCAGGAAGACTACCTGCGATTAAAATATTTTTTTTTGATAATTCTCTTGCCTTTTCAGCAAGCTCACAAGCTTTTTGATTTGCAAATTGAAAAAGATCTCCAACTTGATTTTGCTCCATTCTTACTCTTCTAGTAGTAAAAGTATTTGTTAATATTACTTCTGCTCCTGCTTCGATAGCAGAAAGATGAGTATCAACTACCAAGCTATTAAATTTTTTATCTATTAACGAAGTCGCTGACCAAAGGGTTCCTTTAGTTACAAGTCCTCTTGCAAGCAACTCTTGACCCATACCTGCATCTAAAATTCTTGTTTTTTTAAAATAATTTAAATCCATATTAAAAAAATAATTTAATACCCATTCTAATAGCTACAAATAATACCAAAACAGATGTAACCAATGCAAGTAATCTCGTTGGAAATATTTTTAAATTTAAAAAATTGCCAAAATGACCACCAATAATTACTATTAAAAATAAATACCAGTAATTCGATATATCACTTAAAACTATATTTTTAGTTAATTGACCAATAACTCCAGATGTAGAATTGATAAGAATAAATAAAGAGGCAGCTGTAACAATATGTTTTGGTTTAGCTGCTTTCATTAAAAAAAGTATAGGACTTAAAAATATTCCTCCTCCAATTCCAACTACTCCAGAAACAAAACCTAATATTCCTCCAATTAAAATTGATATTAAAATTGGAATATTTCTATATGTCGATTCATTATCCTCATAGGATTTGAAATTTATTAAAAGCAGTATTCCAGCAATTGTTAAGACTATAAATAAAAAAATTTCAAATTGGTTTTTATCTATTTCTAAGGAGCCACCAATAAAAGCTAAAGGAATTGAACCTATTAAATAAGGTATCAATAATTTTAAATTTAGATTTCCAGCTTTTATGTAATTAAAGCTATTCCCTGAAACAACAAATATATTACATATCAAAGCTATCACTGGAAAAATATAGTAGGGTACGCCCCATATTAGCAGTAGCGCTAGATAAGTTGACCCACCACCAAAACCAACACTGGCATATAATATAGCAGTTACAAAAAATAAAATTGATAATATAATCATTTAAATTTTATGATTGTAAATATAGCATTATTAACAGTTACGGATACAAGAACTTTAAAAACTGACAAGTCAGGAAATATTTTAGTAGATAAAATAAGTAAGGCCAATCATAATTTAGTAGAGAGAAAAATTTGTAAAGATAGTAAAAAAGCAATTAAAAAAATATTAAAAGACTGGATAAAGAAAAAAAAAATTGATGTAATTATCACAACTGGAGGTACCGGTTTGACAGGAAGAGATATTACTCCTGAAGCATTAGATGAAATAGCAGATAAACACATACCAGGATTTGGTGAGATATTTAGAACAATTAGTTTAAAAACTGTTGGCACTTCCTCAATTCAGTCAAGAGCATGTGCGGTACTGGCTAATGGCAAATATATATTTGCATTACCAGGTTCATCAGGAGGTGTAACTGATGCATGGGATGAAGTTTTAGTTCATCAATTAGATATTAATCATAAACCTTGTAATTTTGTAGAATTATTTCCAAGACTTAAGGAAAAATAAAATTTTAATTTTTTTCTCTTGTTGCAATATAAACTCCTAAGGTTGCAATTAAAAAACCAAATATATCAATAGCATCTAAATTTTCTCCTAAAAAAACAAAAGCCATAATTGCTGAAGTAGGAGGTATTAGAAAAAAAACAGAGACAGTTTTACTTGCTGAATTTCTTTTTATTAAAAACATTAAAATAGTAAATGCTCCAAATGAAACCAATAATATTTGATGGCTCATTGCAATTATAAATGTAGATGAAAAATCTATAAATGGTTTTTGAATAAAAAAAATAATTATAATTAAATGGAATAAAAATCCTCCAATTGCTTGATACATATTACTTGTCGACAAGGGGAGATTATTACTTATTTTTTTTTGCCATAGTGTTGCTGATGTAACCGATATTAATGATATAAATGCTGCCACTACTCCAGCTGCAGGTAGTGTTTTTCCTATATCAAAACCTATTACTAAACTTGCTCCAACAAATCCTAAAAAAACACCTAACCATTTTTTCCAAGTAATTTTTTCATTTAACATAGGTCCAGCTAAAGCATTTGTTAAAACAGGTTGTAATGTAACTATCAGCGCTGTTATTCCAGTAGGAAGACCTATTGAAATAGAATAAAAAACGCCACCAAGATAAAAACCATGAAATAATATTCCTGTTGAAATTGAAGGTAAAATATTTTTTAAGTCAGCTAAAATTTTTTGTTTTGTAAATACCGAGAATAAGTAGAACCCTATTGAAACTATAAAAAATCTAAAACTTAAAGCTGCAAATGGATCACTAAAGTCAATGATTGGCTTTGTAGTTATAAAAGCAGAAGACCAAAGTAAAATAAATATTAGTGGTAGAAATTTTATCACTGGAAAAAAAAATTATTTTTGATATTTTTCTTTCCACTCTGAGTAGGGCATTCCATAAACATGTTTTCTCGCATCAGGGTCTGATATTGAAATACCTTTTTTTTCTGCCTCTTCCCTGTACCATTTTGATAAACAGTTTCTGCAAAAACCAGCAAGATTCATTATATCTATATTTTGAACATCTTTTCTTTCTCTAAAATGATTTACCAGTCTTTCGAATACAGCTGACTGTAATTCCTTTTTTGTATTATCATCCATAATAATTTGTGTTAAAGTTTTGTTATACTAATGAAATTATCTGGATCATATCAAATTAAACTAGAAAAACAAAAGGTTTGGGAAGCATTAAATAATCCAGAAATTCTTAAAAAAGCAATACCAGGCTGTGAAGAATTTATAAAAAAATCAGATACTGAATTTACAGCTACTGCAAAAAATAAAATTGGTCCATTTAATGCAAGTTTTACAGGAGATATAGAGCTTAAGGACATCGACGCACCAAATAGTTATAAAATTAGTGGGTCTGGAAATTCACCAGTAGGATTTGCATCTGGTGAAGCAGATGTAAAATTAGAAGATATAAATGGTGAGACAAATTTAATATATACTGTTGATGCGAATGTAGGTGGAAAAATTGCACAGGTTGGATCAAGACTTATAGACATGACAGCTAAAAAAATGGCAGATGTATTTTTTGGAAAGTTTTCAGAGCTAATATCCCCTTCAAGTGAGCCTAAAGATTCTAATTCTAAAGAAGAGAAAGTAGCAAATGTCGAAATCATAAAATCGAATAAAATAAATAAAAAAATTATTTTATATTCTTTAGTAGCCTTAATAATTATCATTGTTTTATACAATTTTTTTTAAATCTTCTAGTATAAGTAGAATTATTTTTGCTTGTTACACCATCGATAAAATCATAAGATAATTTAAATAATTAAGGAAGGCGGAACCTTATGACTGAGATCACACTTGATGTGAACGGCAAAAAAGTTACCAAAACCGTTCCAGATAATACTTTGTTATCAACTTTTTTAAGAGATCATTTAAATTTAACAGGAACACACGTTGGTTGTGACACTAGCCAATGCGGAGCTTGTGTAGTTCATGTAGATGGAGAATCTTTAAAAAGTTGCACTACATTAGCAGCTGATATAGCGGACTCAAAAGTTACAACAATTGAAGGCTTGGCTAGTAATGGAAAAATGCATCCAATGCAGGAAGCATTTAAAAAGATGCATGGATTACAATGTGGATTTTGCACTCCAGGCATGGTTATGAGTGCAATAGATTTATTAAATAAAAATAAAGATCCATCAGATAAAGAAATTAGAGATTGGCTAGAAGGAAATATTTGTAGATGCACTGGTTACCAAAATATAGTAGCCGCAGTAAAAGAAGCATCATCTAAAATGTAAAAGAAAGGGAAAAATAGTTATGGCAAGTTTAGTAGGATCAAGAGTTGAAAGAAAAGAAGATAAAAGATTTTTAACAGGTAAAGGAAGATATACATCTGATATTAATTTAGTTAACCAAACACATGCCGTATTTGTTAGATCTCCACATGCAAGAGCAAAAATTAAAAAATTAGATATTTCTAAAGCATCAAAAGCCTCTGGTGTAGTGAGTATTTTAACTGGAAATGAAATTGCTGAAGATAAAATTGGAGGTTTAATTGCTGGATGGGCAATTAGAAGTGAAGATGGTACTGAAATGAAATGTCCTGCTAACCCTCCTTTAGCAAAAGATAACGTCAATTTCGTTGGAGACCCAATTGCAATTGTTATAGCCGATAGCCTAGACGAGGCAAAAGTTGCAGCAGAGATGGTTAAAGTTGATTATAAAGTTTTAAAAGCAGTAACAGGCACTGCTGATGCAATGAAAGGTGATGCTATTCATGATGGTATAAATAAAAATTTATGCTTTGATTGGTTGCTTGGTGATAGACAGAAAGTAAAAGAAGCTTTCGATAAAGCTGATAAAGTAATTTCAATAGATATAATCAATAATAGGCTTGTACCAAATGCAATGGAACCAAGGGCATGTGTTGCTGATTACAATTCTGGAAGTGATGAAATTACACTTTATACTACAAGTCAAAATCCTCATTTATCAAGATTAATTATGTCTGCGTTTGGAAATGTGGCTCCAGAGCATAAATTAAGAGTTGTTGCTCCAGATGTAGGAGGTGGTTTTGGTTCAAAAATTAATGTTTATAACGAAGATATTGTCTGTAGTTGGGCAGCAAAAAAAATTAATAGAGCAATAAAATGGGTTGCAGAAAGATCTGAATCATTTTTAACAGATATACATGGTAGAGACCATGTTACTCATGCTGAATTAGCAGTAACAAACGATGGAAAATTTTTAGGATTTAAAAATGAAACTATTGCTAACTTAGGAGCTTATGCAAGAGTATTTGGAACTGTTACACCAACTTATTTGTTTGGACCATGCGCCACTGGTGTTTATGATATCCCTGCAGCTTACTCAAATGTAAAAGCCGTTTTTACAAATACTGCACCAGTAGATGCCTACAGAGGAGCAGGCAGACCAGAGGCTACATACACTATTGAAAGACTTGTTGAAAAAACTGCCATGGAATTAGGAATTGATAGAACAGAAATTAGAAAGAAAAATTTTCCATCAAGTTTTCCATTTAAACAAACCTTAGTCCATACTGTAGATTCTGGTGATTATGTTGCGGGTTTAGATAAAGCTAAACAAATGGCTGACTATGATGGTTTTCAAGCACGTAAAAAAGATTCTGAGTCTAGAGGAAAATTAAGAGGAATAGGTGTTACATCTTATTTTGAAGCTTGTGGTATCGCGCCATCGGCAGCAGTTATGTCATTAGGATGTGGAGTTGGTTTATGGGAATCCGCAGAAGTCAGATTCAACCCTACAGGACAAGTAACAGTTTATACAGGATCCCATTCACACGGTCAAAGTCACCAAACAACATTTGCACAAATAGCTGCAGATGAACTTGGAGTTCCAATGGAAAATATAGATATAGTACATGGAGACACTGACAAAGGTACTTTCGGTATGGGAACATATGGATCCAGATCATTGACTGTTGGTGGAATTGCAATCGTTAAAGCATGTAATAAGATTGTTGAAAAAGGTAAAAGAGTTGCAGCAAAAATGCTTGAGGCAAGTCCTGATGAAGTTGATTTTAAAGATGGAGAATTCATTGTTGCAAAATCAAATAAAAAGAAAACAATTGGTGAAGTTGCATTTGCTTTATATTTACCAGGTTCAAGAGATAGTGAATTTAAATCCCCTTTACCCGAAGGTGAAGAGCCAGGACTTAAAGAAACATCTTTTTTTGATCCTGCAAATTTTTCATTTCCAGCAGGATCGCATATTGCAGAAGTTGAGATAGATCCAGATACTGGAGAAGTAAAACTTGAAAAGTATACTGCATGTGATGATTTTGGAAGAATTGTTAATCCAATGATAGTTGAAGGACAAGTTCATGGTGGTTTAGCACAAGGTATAGGTCAAGCACTTTATGAAAATGCAGAATATGATGAAACTGGCCAATTAATGACAGGCTCATACATGGATTATACGATGCCTAGAGCAGATAATTTTCCAGAGTTTAACATAGGTTACACTTGCACACATGCTACAACTAATCCTTTAGGAGTTAAAGGATGTGGAGAAGCTGGAGCAATAGCTGCTCCTCCAACAGTAATGAATGCAGTTATAGATGCATTAGGGGGGCAAGAAATTACAATGCCAGCTACTGCAGAAAAAGTTTGGAAAGCATGTAAATCAATGAAAAAATCTAATGCTAAGGCAGCTTAAGGA
Source organism: uncultured Pelagibacteraceae bacterium (assembly GCA_902510635.1). Lineage (GTDB taxonomy): Bacteria > Pseudomonadota > Alphaproteobacteria > Pelagibacterales > Pelagibacteraceae > Pelagibacter. The sequence continues at coordinate 18,186 of CABXCB010000005.1, read as the reverse complement.
GGAATATGAAATCATTTAATTATCATTCAGCAAAAGACAGTAAAGAAGCATCAAAACTATCTTCATCAAATTCAGCTTACTTAGCGGGAGGGATGACAACAATACCTTCAATGAAACTAGGTTTAGCAAGTTATAAAGATATAATTGATATAAAAAATATTAAAAAACTTTCTGGAATAAAAGTCAGCGGAAAGTCTGTCACTATTGGAGCTACAACAAAACATGTTGAAGTAGCAAACTCTAAAGATGTTAAAAAAGCTATATCTTCTCTTGCTGCATTAGCAGAAGGAATTGGTGACCCACAAGTAAGAAATAGAGGAACTATCGGTGGATCAATTGCAAACAATGATCCTTCAGCAGATTATCCTTCAGCTTGTATAGCTTTAGATGCTACAATACATACTAACGAAAGAAAAATAGAAGCATCTAAGTTTTTTAAAGGAATGTTTGAAACTGCTTTGAAAAAAGGAGAATTAATTGAAGCAATTGAATTTAAAATTCCTGAAAAATCAAGTTATCAAAAATATCCAAATCCTGCATCAAGATACGCAGTAGTTGGAGTTTATGTGGCAAAACATAAAGATGGAACAAGAGTAGCTGTAACAGGCGCTAAACCATGTGTGTACAATGATAAAGATTTATCAAAAGTATTAGATTCTAATTTTTCTGTAAATTCAATAGCAGGGATGGAGTTAAAAAGCTCTGATATGAATTCTGACATCCATGCATCAGCAGAATACAGAGCCAATCTTGTAGTTATTCAAGCAAAAAAAGCTGTTGAGGCCTGTTAGTAAACATTTATATTTTATCAAATGAAAAATTCATTTGATGAAAAAATTCTTGAAGAAGCAAATGATTGGATAAAAACTAATCAAAAAGTTGTTCTAGCAACTGTAATTCAAACATGGGGATCATCTCCGAGACAGGTCGGAAGCAGAATGATTGTTAACGAAAAAGGAGATTTTTCAGGTTCTGTTTCAGGTGGATGTGTTGAATCTGCGGTTGTAAGAGAATGCATTGGTTTAATTAAAGATAATAAACCATGTAAAAAAATTGAATTTAAAGTTTCTAACGAAAGTGCTTGGGAAGTTGGACTTGCATGTGGTGGTGAAATAGCAGTTTATTTAGAACAAATAAATTAAATTTATGATTGAGATGCATAAAAAATATATAGACTGGTGGAAAAAAAATCTTAATCTTTCTGATTATGCAGTGCTTTGGATAACGTTTATTAAAGGCCTAATCATTGGACTTTTAATCTACCATTTTTTTATTGTTTAAATGAAACACTCTCAACTTAAGGAAATAATCAAAAAAAAGGCTTCAAAGATAGAATTTGCAATTGTAACTAATCTTAAAAATGGTTTGAGTGAAATATATGAACCTGGAAAATCATTAACCAAAGAATTTGAAATTTATAAAGAGCAAATTGATAATTTTTTTAAATTAAAAAAAAATGGAGTAATAGAAAATACTGAAATTTTTATTGAAACATATATTAGACCTATAAAAGTTATTATTGTAGGTGCAGTTCATATAGCTCAATATCTGGTAGATTTTGCAAAAAGTTTGAACTTTGAAATTTCTATTATAGATCCGCGTGGCTATTTTGCATCGGAACAAAGATTTCCTGATATGAAAATTATCAATAAATGGCCAGATGAAGCTTTTAAAGAAATAGAAACAAATGAAAATTCTGCACTAATTGCATTAACTCACGATCCCAAAATAGACGATCCAGCATTACAACATGCTCTTAATAAAAAATTTTATTATGTAGGTGCGTTAGGTAGTAAGAAAACTCATGAAAACAGATGTCAAAGATTAAAAGATGCAGGATTTAATAATGACCAAATTAATTCAATACACGGTCCTATTGGTATTAAATTAGGTGGAAGATCAGCCCCAGAGATAGCACTATCTATTATTGCTCAATTAGTATCAGAAACTTATAAAAAATAAATGCAACAAGTATTTGAAGAAATAAAAATTAATACCGAAGGACAAGGCTTTTATAATTTTACTGAAAATACTTTAGATTGGATTGATAAACAAAAAATTCGAAATGGTATTTTAAATATTAATATATTACACACTAGTGCTTCATTAATTATTCAAGAAAATGCAGATCCAGATGTATTATATGATCTTAAAAATTTTTTTCATAAATTAGTACCAATGGATCAAAAATTATATAAGCATACCACAGAAGGAAAAGATGATATGCCAGCTCATATAAAATCTGCACTTACTAATAATCAACTAACTTTAAGTTTAAAAAATAAAAAATTAATTCTTGGAACTTGGCAAGGTCTTTATTTGTTTGAACATAGACTTGAAAACCAATCAAGAATTTTATCCCATCATTTAATTGGAGATTAAAAAATGATTAAAGTTATTCTGTTAGCTGCAGGACAATCCAAAAGGCTTAAAAACGAAAATAAATTGATCAAAAAGTTTAAAAATAAAGCTTTAATTAATCATTCGCTACAAGCATTAATTAAGAGCAAAGTAGATAAAATTATCATTGTTCTTGGATATCAGAATAAAGAAGTAAGAAAAGTGATTAAGAATAATAAAAAAAATATTTTTGTATTAAACAAAAAATTTAGATTAGGAATGTCATCTTCAATTAATACTGGGTTAAAAAAAATTTCAAAAAAAGATAAAGGATTTATAATTGTTCAGTCTGATATGCCATTTATAAAGTCTTCAGATATTAATAAAATATATAATTCAATATTAAAAAAAAGACATTTAGTTCACGTATTAAAATTTAAGAATAAAATTGGTAATCCTATAGGTTTTGACAACTCAATATTAACTAAATTTAAAAGAATGAAAGGTGATGTTGGGGCCAAGTTTATGGTTAAAAGATTAAAAAATAATACTAATTTTATAAAAGTTTTAAGTAAAAGAGTTTTTAAAGATTTGGATGTGAGAAAAGATTTTAATTAGTTTGGATAGGATTTCCTTTTAACCATTCACTTTCCTTATTTTCATAATGTTCTTTTTTCCAAATAGGAGATCTTTTCTTAATTTCTTCAATTATGTACCTAGAAAGAATATATGTCTCCGCTCTATGAGGACAAGCAACTGCAATAATTATACTTATTTCTCCTAATTCCAAATATCCTTTCACATGTTCTATATAAACTGCTTTGTCTTTAATTTTTAATTTTTGGTCAACTTCATTATAAATTTCCTCAAAACTTTTAATCACCATTGTATCATGACTATCATAAGTAATTCCTGTTACTTTTTTATTATCATTATTTTCTCTAACAGTTCCTTTAAAAATTAATGAAGCGCCAAATTTAGATGAAGATATAAATTCTTCAGCTTTATTAACTTTAATTTTTTCTTTTTTAATATCTATTATTTTTGTATGAAGCATTAACCGCCTCCAATAGGGGGAATAATTCCAATCTTTTGATCTTTTGTAATTTTATAATTTTCAGAAATAATATTATCATCTTCTGAACAAAAAGCTGAAGTTTCAATTATTTTTTTATAATTTTCGTTTCCTTTAAAATTTTCATCTACATAATTAATTATTTTTTTCTTTAAATCTTTAATTGAAATCTTTTCTTCAATGCTAAATTCTAAAAAGTTTTTATCGCTTAAATCTCTACTCGCACCAAAAAGTTCAAGTTTAACTTTCATAATTAAAAAATATTTTTTAAAAATTTAGGAAGTCCATCTGGATTTGTCCATAATCCACTCTTCCCACCTTCTTTAATTAATAATTTAATATTATCAATTTTAAGATGTGGATTTACAATTTTACTCAGATCGTAAATAGTAATTAGTGCTGCATTAACCCCCATAATTGCTTCCATTTCAACACCTGTTTTGGCAACTGTTGAAACAACACAAAATACTTCTAAAGAAGAATCTTCTTCGTGCATAATAATTTTAGTTGCGGTGTGATCTATTGGAAGAGGATGACACAAAGGAATTAATTCACTTGTTTTTTTCACACCCAACAAGGCCGAAACTTCTGCTAGAGTTATAGGATCACCTTTGGGCATTTCTTTGTTTTTAATCATATTAAAAACTTCTTTACCAACATAAATTTTTCCCGATGCAAGAGCTCTTCTAAATGTTTCCTTTTTTGAAGAAACATCAACCATATTAAATGAATTTTTTTTAAAAATTTCTTTAGCCCAATCTTTTAACTCATCTTGATTTACTATTTTTAATTTAGTCAATTATCCCCCAGTTTTAGATAAATTTTTAGTTGAACCTGTATCTCCAAGCTCTAAATAATGAGATTCTTTTTTAAACTGCATTTGTTTTAATATAAGATCTTTTAACTCATTAAGTTGGTCGTCTTTTTGTAATAAATGTCTTACACTTATTCCAGTATTTCCAAACAAGCAAAGTCTTAAATCTCCTCTAGATGTAATTCTTAAACGATTACAAGTTTTACAAAAGTCTTTTGAATAAGGAGCAATTATTCCAAATTTACCTTTATATTCAGGGTTTATATAATTTATGGATGGACCGGCGTCTTTTCCTAGAGTTTGATATATCCAATTATTTTCATTTAAATAATTCTTAAATATCTTGGATGAAGAATGATATTTTTTAAAATATTCTAAATTATCACCTGTTTGCATTAGTTCTATATATCTAAAATCAATTTTATTAATTTGAACAAATTTTGACCATGCATCAAAATCTTTTTCTGATGAATTAATTCCATTTAGTAAAACAGCATTAATTTTAATATTTTCAAAACCTAATTCTTGTAAATTTTTTATACCTTCTAAAATTTCTGGCAACCTATCATGTCCAGTAACATTTTTAAAAGTTTCACGGTTAAGACTATCCATGCTTATATTAATTCCATTTAAACCACTATCAACTAATAGCTTTGCTTTTTTATCTAAATGATAGCCATTTGTTGTAATTACAACTTTTTTTATTCCAGCATCTACTTTTAAAACTTTAATAATTTCAAAAAAATCTTTTCTTACAGTTGGCTCACCACCTGTAATTCTAATTTTATTAACCCCTAATTCAGAGAAGCATTTTGCAAGACGTTTTATTTCATCAAGATGAAGAAATTTTCTATTATCACTTTTATCGACTTGGTAACCATTTGGCAAACAATAGCCGCATTTAAAATTACAAACGTCTGTAATTGACATTCTAATATACGGAAATGTTCTACCAAAACTATCTTTAAGCATTTTTATTTATTTTTTTTTATTTTAAGTTATCATAATTATTAAATTATATCATGACCAAAATCCTTACCAATGATGAGATAAATCAGTTCAAAAAAGATGGAGCTATATTTTTAAAAGGAAAATTTGATACCAGCTGGATAACAAAACTTCAGACTGGAATAGAAAAAGATATAAAAAATCCAAGTCCAAGATTTAAATCTCATACTTTAGAAAAAGGTGTTCCGGCCTATTTAGAAGATTATTGGACCTGGCATTTAGTGCCTGAGTTTAAAGATTTTGTATACAATTCACCTTATGCAAAAATAGCATCAGAGCTAATGTCAGCAAAAAAAATTAACCTTGTTATGGATAATTGGTTTTTAAGGGAAAGTGGATCAAAATCTAAAACTCCTTTTCATCATGATGTTAGTTATTTTGATATGGAAGGTACAATGTGTGTACTTTGGTTACCACTTCAACCAAGCAAAAAAAATGAAGGTGTTGCTTGGGTAAAAGGATCACATTTATGGAACAAACTATTTTTAAGAGTTCTTTTTAAAGATGGACACAAAATAGAAGGTAACGAATGTGTAATTAATGGAAAAAAATATGAAACACCTCCAGATATTTTAGGAAATAAAGATAAATATGAATTTTTAAACTGGGATTGTGATTTAGGAGATTGTGTAATTTTTGATATGAGAACACTACATGGAGCTATTAGTCCTTCTATACCAAATAAAACATTGAGCCGTTATACTTTAAGAGTTGCAAAAGAAGATACAAAAATAAGTTATATTGGGGACTGGACTAGTTATAACTATAGAAAAGCTATGCAAGATGCAGGATATAAAAATGGTGATCCATTAGGTGGTGAAATGTTTCCGACTTTATATGAAGCTACTTAACTTCCAGTTTAAAAAAAACTGGAAGTTAAATATCTATTTTTTATTTACCAGGTTCTTTATATCCTGAAGCCATTTTTTTAGCAGTCTCAGCAATTTTATTCAGATCTACATCTTCTAAAATTGTAAAATCAGAAACAGCTCCACTTCCTACTGCAGTCATTGCAGCAGCAGCACATTGTTCAAAAGTGCCTTCTATTTCTGCCATAAAATCATACTTACCTCTTAGTCCAGCATAACGAGTCACTTTTGCCCCAGCTGAAGCAGCTAATGCAGATGTAGCTGCTTTTCTATCAGTATCTGGATTACTTACAAATCCAGCTAGACCTTTTGCAGTGTAACATCCTAATGTAATAAATTTAGCCATTGATTTCTCCTTTTATTATTTGAAACATTAAAACATATTTGTTAAAATTTTGGTAATTTTTTATAATCAACTTCAAGTTAAATTTTAAAATAACTATGTACGAAAAATTTGGACAATTTATTGATGGTAAGTGGCAAAAATCATCCGACAAATCAACATACGAAGTTATTAATCCAGCTAATGAAGAAGTTATAGGTCATGCATCAAAAGCAACACCTGCCGATGTTGATAAAGCACTAAAGTCTGCTGCGAAAGGTTTAGAAGTTTGGAAGCAAACACCGCCTTGGCAAAGATCTTATATTATTAGAAAAATAGCAGACAAGATGAGAGAAAAACAAGATGTCTTAGCCAAGTGGATGACGCTTGAGGTAGGTAAACCGTTTGCGGAAGCTAAAGGTGAAGTTGGTGGAGCTGCAGATATATTTGAATGGAATGCCGAAGAAACTAAAAGAATTTATGGACAAACAGTTGAAAGTAGATTTGCAGACACAAGAGTACATGTCTATTATCAGCCAATAGGAGTTGTTGCAGCTTTAACACCTTGGAATTTTCCATTAGTTTTATCTTCAAGAAAAATTTCAACAGCTTTAGCAGCAGGATGTTCAGTAATAGTTAAACCAGATGTTATAACACCAGGCACAGTGATGGAACTTATTGATATATGCAGAGAATGTGGAGTTCCTCCTGGAGTAGTAAATTTATTATCTGGAGATCCTCCGAGTATTGCACAACAGTTAATTTCATCAGATATAATTAAAAAAATTTCAGTAACTGGCTCAACAAGAGTTGGAAAATTAATTCTTAAACAAGCTGCTGATAAAGTACAAAGAGTTACAATGGAGCTTAGTGGTCATTCTCCATTTATTGTTTTTGATGATTCAAATATAGAAAAAGCTACTGATATGGCAATTTCTGCAAAGTATAGAAATAATGGACAAGTTTGTATTTCACCAAATAGATTTTATATTCAAGAAAAGAAAAAAGATGAGTTTGTTAATTTATTTATAGAAAAAACAAAAAAATTAAAAATAGGTGATGGTATGGATCCAAGTGTTCAACTTGGCCCTTTAACAACAAAAAAAAGATTAAATGAAGTAGAAGAATTAGTTGAAACAACAAAAAAAGAAGGTGCAAAAGTATTATTAGGTGGAAAAAGACCTGCTGGATTTAATAAAGGTTTTTATTATGAGCCAACAATTTTTGATAATGTAAAAGATGATTTTACTATTATGAAAGTAGAACCATTTGGTCCACTAGTACCAATGTTATCTTTTAAATCATTTGATGAAGTAATTGAAAGAGCAAACAATAATGATTTAGGTCTTAGTAGCTACATATGTACAAACTCAATGGAACAAGCGCATAGAGCATCAGAATTAATGGAAACAGGCACTGTTGCTGTCAACACTCCTTTAGTAGCTTTAGCAGAAGCGCCTTTTGGTGGTATTAAACAAACGGGCTATGGAAGAGAAGGCGGGTCCATGGCAATTAAAGATTACTTAAATGTTAAATATACTCATCTAGGAATTAAAGGTTAGATGAAGTTATTAAGAGTTGGTGAAAAAGGAAAAGAAAAACCAGCCACACTGGATAAAAATAGTAAAATTAGGGATTTAAGTTCTCATATCGAAGATTTTAATTCTGATAATTTAAAATTAGAAACAGTTTCAAAATTAAAAAATATAAATTTAGATACATTGCCTGAAATAAAAAGTAGCGAGAGAATAGGTGCTTGCATTAATAAGCCAGGTAAATTTGTTGCAATAGGACTAAATTATTCTGATCATGCAAAAGAAACAGGAGCCACACCACCATCAGAGCCAATAGTCTTCATGAAGGCAACTAGTTGTATTTCAGGACCGTATGACGATATAGAAATGCCAAAAGATTCATCCAAATTAGATTGGGAAGTTGAGTTAGCAATAGTTATTGGAAAAGAAACAAAAAATATTTCTGAGAAAGAAGCGTCAGATCATATATTGGGCTACTGTATTGTTAATGATGTTAGTGAAAGAGAATGGCAACTTGAGAAATCAGGTCAATGGGTTAAAGGAAAATCAGGTGATACATTTGGACCAACAGGACCTTATTTAGTAACTCAAGATGAAATTTCTGATATTAATAATTTAAATTTAATATTAGAAGTTAATGGAAAAAAAATGCAATCTGGAAATACAAAGAATATGATTTTTAATGTAAATTTTTTAATCTCTTATTTGAGTAAGTTTATGTCTTTACAGCCAGGTGATTTAATTACCACTGGAACTCCTGCAGGAGTTGGAATGGGAATGAAGCCACAAGTATTTTTAAAATTAGGCGATAATATTAAATTGGGTATAGATTTTTTGGGTGAACAAAATTCAAAAGTTGTAATCAAATAAAATAAATTATGTTTGAATTATTTATTGCTTTGGGAGCAGGACTAATTAGTTTTTTATCTCCTTGTGTTTTACCTCTTATTCCGGGCTATATTTCTTATATTTCTGGAAGCTCACTTAATGAATTAGTTGAGAAAAAAAATATAAACTTATTTCCAATTGTTTTATTTACTGTTGGTTTTTCTATAGTCTTTGTAATTTTTGGAGCTGCGTCAACTTTTTTAGGTCAATTATTACTTCAAAATTCATTTGAGTTAAGAATTATAGCAGGAGTGATTATTATTATTTTTTCACTTCATATAATTGGTATAATAAATTTAAAGTTTTTGAATTATGAAAAAAGAATTCAAACTAATGCTAACAAAAATTTATTTAGTCCAGTACTTATCGGAGCTGCTTTTGGTTTTGGATGGACTCCGTGTATAGGTCCTATTTTAGGGTCTATTTTAGCTTTAGCAGCAACAGAAGAAAATATTAATAAAGGAATACTACTGCTGTTTTTTTATTCACTGGGTTTAGCAATTCCATTTATTTTATCAGGATATTTAATACAAAGATTTTTAATATTTTCAAAAAATTTTAAAAAGAATATTAGCCTAGTATCAAAAATTGGTGGGATAATTTTACTTATTACGGGTATTTTAATTTTAACTAATCAGTTACAAGCATTGGGTTATTATATTTTAAATATTTTCCCATTTTTACAAAATTTTGGTTAAATCTAAAATAATTTAATGATTATGTTTTATTTGGCTTAGTAAAAACAATCATCATTACACCTATAATAATAACTGTTCCACCAATAAATAATTCTTTTGTTGGCTCTTCACCTAATAGAAAAATTGCCGCCAATAGTCCAGTAGGAGGTATACCCATAGTAACAATAGGTAAAACTTTATATATAGGATTGTTTTTTAGAACGTAATAGAAACAGCCATATGTTATTGGTTGCATAATAAATCCTAAATATATTGCAATCATCCAACTTTCAAAACTTGCATTTTTAAAATAGCTAATTGTATTGCCATCAAAAATGGAAGAAAGTACTATTAATATTGGTCCAGAAAATAAACCTAGCCAAGCAACAAGAGCTAGTGGATTTATTTCTTTACTTAAAGGTTTTACTAGAACTTGTCCTAAAGCCCAAACACCTGATCCTATAATTACTAAACTCACCCCGAAAAATTTACCATCTAAATTAGGCGAACCAGTTAAAATATAAACCCCAACAAAAGCTATGCTTATACCTACTAGACTTCTCGCAGTTGGTTTTTCTTTAAGCATAAAATATGCAAAAAGAACACCAAAAGGAACCTCAGTTTGAACAATTAAAACTGCTGCAGACGCATCTATTAAGCTTAAACCAGTGTACGTAATGCTATACTGAACTGTGTTTGCTATTAAAGATACAAAAAATATTTTTTTAAGATAACCTTTTGGTATGGGAAACCACCATATTAAAAGTAAAGCAACAAATGTAAACCGTAAACCCATCAATAAAAAGGGAGGTAAATACTCCATTGCAGGTTTAGCGATAACAAAACCAAATCCTAAAAAAATTGGAACAAGTGCTGCTATTAATGAGTCACGAAGCGTCAAAGCTTAAATTTTCTTTTTAAATGTCTTAATTTACCTTCTGTACTGTCGAAATCTATATAACAACCTTGTAAAAATCTTTTTCCTTCACTAGGATCAAATTTTGTTCTTCCATGTAAAATTCTATAATTATCCATCATCATGAGATCTTTTGGAGATAACTTAAATTCTACTCTATTTTTTTCAGAGTTATATAAATCAGATAATTTTTTTCTAGCCTTATAATATAAATCTAACTTATTTTTTTTTAGCATTGGCACATAATCTAATCTTGGGCTAAATCTTACTTGTTTAAATTCTTTATTTTCATCTAAATGAATTAATTCAGACCAATCTTCTAACATTACAGTTTTATCAGTAAATTTAAATCTAACCTTTACTTCTGAAAGAACTTTGTAAAATTCAGGATAATCTTTCTTAAGATTTTCAGTTACTGTATAACCATCTACAAGTGTTGAAAAACCGCCTTTTACTTCATTTTCAATACAATGTAGTAATTGAATACAAGGCACTGGATTTCTATAAGGATTGTCAGTATGTGGGCTTAAATGTAAAGTTGTATAAGCTAAATCATTTGGATTAGACTTAGATTTAACATTGAAGTGTTCGCCAAAATTAGTTCTTCTTACACTGCCAATTGAGTTTGCAAACTTAACAACATAATTATTTTCTGTTGGAACATTCTTTATAACAACAAAACCAAACTCATAAAATGAAACTAACAGATCATGCATTTCTTTTGACTCAAAAAAGTTTTCCTTAAATTCAAAATTTTTTATATCTCTTAGAGTAGAGTCCCATTTTTTTTTAGGAATTGATTTTACTACTATATCTTTATTTGAAAATTCAGATTTAAGCTTATTTATATCAAGTTTAGATTTTACGCCGTCATTAAAACATACTTCAAGAAAACCGTTCTTTATCTGAGCTTTTTTTATAATTACTTCTCCATTCATTGTTGAAGGATCAAACAATCTTTGTTTTGTACCTTTATCTAAAAATTCAACCCCATCAACTCTTTCTCTCAACCAAAAAGGATGGATTTCTTGAACTGTTTTACCGTTATTAAGAAATATTTTATTTTCGTTTAGTTCAATTTTCATAAGATTTTTTGAGGATTATTTAAAATTTAGCTTTAATCAAGATAAATAAGATAGTATGTGAAGAGTTATATGGATCAATTAAGTAAAAAAGAATTCATATATTATGCTAATTTTTTAAATGGATTAGCAAAGGATATGACCAGGTTTTATAACCTAAAACTAAAAAAACCTTTTAAACCTATAAATAAAAGCAGAGGAAAAGGTTATGATCCTGTAACCAAAGCAGATAGAGCTTTTGAAAGATTTATAAGATCTAAAATTCATAAGAAATTTCCAAAACATGAAATTATTGGAGAAGAATTTGGTTACAAAAAAACTAAAAGCGATTTTACCTGGGTAATTGATCCAATTGATGGAACTCGATCATTTATAATTGGCAACCCAACTTGGAGTAATTTAATTGCTTTAAATTTTAAAGGAAATCCAGTGGTTGGTTTAGCAAACTTTCCAAAATTAAATAAGTATTATTTAAATATTTCAAAAAAAAATGCTTATGTAATTGAGAATGGTAAAAAAAAGAAGTTATCAGTAAATAAAAAAGTAACTTTTAAAAATATTAAAGTTGCTGGAGCTTTTCATGGTTGGCTTTCATTAAAAAAGCAAAGTAAAATTCCCAAAGTTTTAAAACTTATGCAATTCCCATGTTTTGATGCATTAAGTTATGCTCATTTTTGTGAAGGAAAAATTGACGTTGTTTTACAATGTCAAAATAAAATATGGGATGTGCATGCTTTAATTCCTATAATTTCTGCAGCGGGTGGAATAGCTACTAATTGGAAAAATGGAGATGCTAAGTATGGAGGTAGCATTTTAATTTCTTCAAATAAAAATATTCATAAAAAAATGTTAAAACTTTTAAAGCCTGCACTTTAAAAAATGAAGGTAATTATTTTACAACACATCAGTATAGAAGATCCAGGATACATTAAAGATTTAATGATCAAGGATGGTTTTGAGTTAACTACAATCGAGCTTGATGAAGGTCAAAAAATACCATCTGATTTGTCAAAGTTTGATGCAATGTTCTGTATGGGCGGTCCAATGGATACCTGGATGGAAAAAGATTATCCATGGTTGATTGAAGAAAAAAAAGCAATTAATGAATTTGTTATTTTTTTAAAAAAACCTTATTTAGGTTTTTGTTTAGGATGCCAATTATTGGGAGAAATCACAGGTGGAAAAGTTGTAAAGTCAAAAAATCCTGAAATTGGGATGCTAGATATAAATTTTTCAGAAAATAAAAAAAATGACTTGTTATTTTCCAAATTTCCAGAAAAAATTAAATCTCTACAATGGCATTCATACGAGGTTCAAGAATTAGAAAGCAATAATAACATAACTTTAATTGCTTCATCACCTGAAACAAAATATCAAATTTTTAAGTACAAAAATCATGCTTATGGAATTCAATTTCATATAGAAATTAAAAAAAATACAGTTAGCGAATGGGGTTGTGTTCCTGAATATAAATCGGCTTTAGAAAAACAGCTTGGAGAAGGGGCACTAGATAAATTTGATAAGGACTCTCAAACTCATATGTCCAGTATGAATGAATATTCCAAAAAATTGTACGAAAATTTCAAAAAATTAGTGCAATAATTCTTCTTTAGTTTCTCTGATTATTAAGCTAGATTTTTATATTTAATAATTAGGAGGGGAAATGAAATCTAAAAATTTGGTCAAATTTTTGATAGCTATTTTATTTGTTTTTTCATCTACACAAACATTTGCAAATACAATTAAATGGTCAATGCAAGGAGATAGTTTAACACTTGATCCGCATGCTCAAAACGAAGGACCAACAACAATGGTATCAAGACAAATCTATGAAGCTTTAGTTACTAGAGGTTTAGATATGTCTATTGGACCACAATTAGCTACTGATTGGAAAGCTACAAATCCAACAACGTGGGTTTTTAATCTTAGACAAGATGTAAAATTCAGCAATGGAACGCCAATGACATCTGAAGATGTTGTGTTTAGTATCTTAAGAGCTCAACAACGTACATCAGACTTTAAAGAGTATATTAGTACTATTACTTCAGTTAAAGCTCTTGATGAATATACAGTTGAGATTCAAACTAGAGAACCAAATCCAATTCTTTTGAACCAATTGTCGAATATATTTGTGATGTCTAAAAAATGGTGTGAAGAAAACTTTGCAATGGCTCCACAAAACTGGGATGCAGGACAAGAAACATTTTCTGCAACTAATTCTATGGGAACTGGTCCATTTAAAATTACTTTAAGAGAGCCTAATACAAAAACTGTTTTTAAAAAGAATAGTAAATGGTGGGGAAATGTTGAACATAATTTAACAGAGATACATTTGCTTCCAATTAAAAATGCTGCTACTAGAGTTGCTGCATTGTTATCTGGAGAGCTTGATGTTGTTACAGATGCTCCAGTTCAAGACTTAGAGCGAATAAGAGGATCGGGTGCTCATAAAGTTCAAAGCACACCACAAATGCGTACAATCTTTTTAGGAATGGATCAAGCCGCTGACCAACTTAGAACTGGTAATACTGGTGATAACCCATTTAAGAAAAAAGAGGTTAGACAAGCTCTTTATCAAGCAATTGATATAGAGGCTATTAAGAAAAAAGTTATGAGAGGTTTAAGTGAACCTGCGGGAATAATTACTTTCCCAGGAGTTACTGGATACACTAAAGAACTTGATGAAAGATTACCTTACGATGTTGATGCTGCAAAACAGTTATTAGCTGATGCGGGTTATCCTGATGGTTTTGAAGTAGAACTAAGATGTCCTAATGACAGATATGTAAACGACGAAGCAATTTGCACAGCTGTTGTTGGAATGTTAGGGAAAATTGGTGTTAATGTAAGTTTGTTTGCTCAAACTAAAAGTAAACACTTTAAGGAACTTAAAGACAATCAGGGTGATTTTTACATGCTAGGTTGGGGAGTTCCTACTTTAGATAGTCACTATGTATTTCATTACTTATACGAATCTGGCGCAAGCTGGAACAAAGTTAACTTCAGCGATTCTGAAGTTGATGCTGCAATAAGAGTAATGGAAGGTGAAGTTGATCTAGATAAAAGAAATGCTGCAATAGCAGATGCTTGGAAAATAGTAAAAGATAACATTGCTTATCTGCCTTTACACCACCAGGTAATTTCTTGGGCATCAAAAAGAAGTGTTGATGTTCCTATAAGACCGAATAATGAGCCATTATTCCGTTTTTCTAACGTAAGATAAATTAACTTTTTACAAGCCCTTTTTATTAAAGGGCTTGTAAGCAAAATTTTCATAAATTGATAAAATATTTTTTCAAGCGTCTGTTTCAATCAGCAATGGTTATGCTTGTTGTTGCATTTGTTTCTTTTTCATTATTTAACTTTGTGGGAGATCCTATCAATAACATGGTTGGAGAAGAAACATCAGATGAAGATAGAGCAGAACTAAGAGAAACTCTAGGATTAACAGATCCTATATATATGCAGTTTTCTAGATTTGTAGTTAATGCATCAAAAGGTAATTTTGGTATCTCTTATCAATTAAAAAGGCCAGTTTCAGAGTTAATTTCTGAAAGACTACCAGCAACAATTGAGCTTGTTTTGGTTTCAGCTTTAATTGCACTTGTATCTGGAACTTTATTAGGAGTTTATACTGGTATAAATCGAAAAGGTTTTTTAAGTGATACAATATTAGCTATTTCTTTACTTGGTGTCTCACTCCCCACATTTGTAATAGGTATATTATTTATTTATCTATTTGCAGTAATTTTAGGAGTATTACCTTCTTTTGGTAGAGGAGATGTTGTTAGTCTTGGCTATTGGTCCACAGGTTTTTTAACTTTATCTGGACTAAAAGCTATAATTCTTCCTTCTGTAACTCTTAGCCTTTTTCAAATGACTTATATCATTAGACTTGTCAGAGCTGAAATGATGGAAATATTACAAACCGACTATATTAAATTTGCAAGAGCAAGAGGTATAAGTGAAAAAAGTATTCATTATAAACATGCATTAAAAAATGGATTAATACCAGTAATTACAATTGCAGGAATAAACATCGGTACTTTAATTGCATTTTCAATAATTACAGAAACTGTTTTTCAATGGCCTGGTATGGGATTTTTATTTATTCAAGCTGTTCAATTTGTAGATATACCCATTATGTCTGCTTACTTAGTTTTTATAGCATTTGTTTTTGTTATGATAAATTTCATAGTAGATATTTTGTATTATTTTATTGACCCTAGGATTAGAGTTAAAGCAGAGGCAGTAAGTGGATAACAAAAAATTAACTTTGTTTAATAGAATTAAAGACAGTGATATTTATTACAGTTTTATAAAATCACCTACAGCCATAGTTTCTACTTTTTTATTAATTGTAATTTTTTTCTGTTCTTTTTTTGTAGAATTCGTAACACCATATAATCCATTTGACCCATCATCATTGTCTTTAATGGATGCATTTACACCACCTTCGTGGACAGAAGAAGGTCTTGCTAAATTTATTTTAGGAACAGATGGACAAGGTAGAGATATGTTGGCGACAATTCTTTATGGATCACGAATTTCTTTAATAGTAGGTTTTTCTGCAGTTATATTTGCCTTAGTTTTGGGGGTAGGATTAGGATTAAGCGCAGGATATTTTGGTGGAAAATATGAAATGATTGTAATGAGATTAACAGATGTGCAATTAACGGTACCAAGTATTTTAATGGCACTTTTAGTTGATGGAATTGCAAGAGGAATTATCTCAAGAGAATTACATGATGAAATGGCAATATATGTTTTAATTTTTGCAATTGGAATTTCTGAGTGGCCCCAGTTTGCAAGAGTTTCAAGAGCAGCGACTTTAGTTGAAAAAAATAAAGATTATGTTTCTGCATCAACAATTATTGGTGTTTCAAATGTAATTATTATGTTCAAACATATCTTACCAAATATAATGAGACCAGTTTTAGTAATTGGAACAATAGGACTTGCACTTGCAATAATAGCTGAAGCGACTTTAAGTTTTTTAGGAGTAGGCGTTCCTCCTACAACACCTTCATTAGGTACATTAATTAGATTAGGTAATGATTTTTTATTTTCTGGTGAATGGTGGATTACATTTTTTCCAGCAATATTTTTAGTAATATTAGCATTTTCAATTAACCTTTTAGGAGATTGGATGAGAGATACTCTTAATCCAAAACTTAACTAATGACATTTTTAAAAATAAATAATTTAAGCGTTAACTATGAAATGAGAAGAGAAACCATTTATGCTGCAAAAAAAGTAAATATAAATGTTGAAAAAGGTGAAATACTTGGCCTAGTAGGAGAATCTGGATCAGGAAAAAGCACAGTAGGTAATGCAATAATTAATCTTATAGATGAACCTGGCAAAGTATCTGGTGGATCAATAATTTTAGATGGAACTGATATTTATGAAAATCCAGAGAATATTCTTAAATTAAGAGGAAAAAAAATAGGTCTTATTTTTCAAGATCCACAAACATCTTTAAATCCTATACTAACAATAGGCGAACAGTTAATTGAAACAATTCAAACTCATTTAAAATTAACTACAGAAGAAGCAAAAAATAAAGCTATTAACTTATTAAAAGAAGTAGGAATAAAAGATGCTGAAACTAGATTTAATAACTATCCACACCAATTTTCAGGTGGCATGAGACAAAGAGTTGTTATTTCATTGGCTCTTTGCTGTGAACCTGAACTTCTTATCGCTGATGAACCAACTACTGCACTGGATGTTTCAATACAATCTCAAATTTTAGATTTAATTAAAAGATTAACCAAAGAGAGAAATTTAGCAGTTATATTAATCACTCATGACATGGGTGTTATCTCAGAAACAACAAGCAGAGTAGCTGTAATGAAAAATGGAGATTTAGTTGAAATTGGACCAACTAAAGAAATATTAACAAAACCCAAAGAGATTTATACAAAAGCACTTGTAAGCTCTGTTCCTCCTACCAATAAAAAAATAGATAGATTTAAAATTATTGAAAAGGAAAACAAAACTCAAGGTGAAACCAATATTAAAATTTTAAATAGATGGACAAAAAAAGAAATTATTGATCAGGACTTAGTTAAGGTTAAAAATTTATGTAAAACATTTGATGATAATTTTTTTACAGAAAGCACTAAAAACTCTGTAATGGCTGTAGATGATGTGTCATTTAATATAAAAGAAGGTGAGTCTTTTGGATTAGTTGGTGAAAGTGGCAGTGGCAAATCAACAATTGCAAAAATGATAGTAAATTTATACAGCCCAAGCGCCGGAGATATTGATTTTGATAATGTTTGCATAACAAAAATTAAAAATAATAAAGAAATGATGAAATTTAGAAAACAAATCCAAATGATATTTCAGGATCCTTATTCATCTTTAAACGGAAGATTAAAAGTTAAAGATATAGTTTCAGAACCTATTAAACTTCACAATCCTTCAATAAGCTCCAAAGATATAGATAGTTATATTTATGATTTATTAGAATCTGTTGAATTAACTCAACAATCAGCAGAACGATATCCACATGAATTTTCTGGAGGGCAAAGACAAAGAATATCAATAGCAAGAGCTCTAGCTACGCAGCCAAGACTTCTTGTTTGTGATGAACCAACCTCAGCTTTAGATGTGAGTATTCAAGCGCAAATATTAAATTTATTGAAAGAT
>CABXCB010000004.1 GCA_902510635.1 uncultured Pelagibacteraceae bacterium | reverse complement strand
GTGGATATAAAATTGATCCAACTATAATTGTAAAAATTAGAAATTTAAATGATAAAAAAAAAATTTTAAGTGATGAAGTGTCTCAAAAAATTTTACCTATTTTAAGGAAGATTGTAACAGAAAAAGAAGGAACCGCTTCCTTGGCCAATGTTAATGGTTATGAAATTGGAGGAAAAACTGGTACCGCCCAAAAAAGTATAGCTGGCAGTTATTCAAAAAAAAAAATAAATACTTTTATATCTGTGTTTCCTACATCTAATCCAAAATTTGTATTAGCAGTAATGCTGGATGAGCCAAAAACAAATAAAGATTATATTTATCATTATAGGGATGGCTCAAAAATTAAATATAAGGGCACTCCATTTAATACTGCTGGCTGGACTACAGTTGAGGTTACAGGTCAAATTATAGAAAATATTGGACCTATTTTAGCCACAAAATATTAAGATTTTAAATTTATCAAATGTACATTGGAAAATTATTCAAGAACTTACCTAAAAAATATTATTTACATAAATTTAATAATTTGAGTTTAGATAGCAGAATATGTAAACAGGGTGATATTTTTTTTTCAATAAGAGGAGTAAAAAAAAATGGAAATAAATTTATTAATAGTGCGATTAATAATGGTGCAAAAACCATAGTATCTGATTTAAATTTTCAAGGAAAAAAAGAAAATATTTTATTTATTAATAACAAAAATGTTAGAAAACTAGTCTCAGAAATCGCTTCAAAATATTACAAAAATATTTCAGCTAACTTAATTGCAGTAACAGGAACAAATGGCAAGTCTTCAATAGCTAATTTTTATTTTCAAATACTAAATAAAAATAAATTAAAAGTTTCAACTATAGGAACACTTGGAATTAAAACCAATAATAGCAATAAGCTAACAGACAATACAACGTTAGATCCAATAACAATTCACAAAACTCTAGCATCATTTAAAAGAAAAAAAATAAAAAATATTATTTTAGAAGCCTCTAGTCATGGTCTAAAACAGCATAGATTAGATGGTTTAAAATTTGATACAGTGATATTTACAAATTTATCTAGAGATCACCTCGATTATCATAAAACATATAAAGATTATTTTAATTCAAAGTTAATATTATTTAACAAACTAGTAAAAAAAAGAGGAAATATAATTTATGATAATGACATTTCTGAATCAAAAATTCTAAAAAAAATTAGTATAAAGAATAAATTAAGTCCATTTACTATTGGAAAAAATTCAAATTTGAAAATAACTAAACATGAATATATTGGAGATTTGCAGAAAGTTGAAATCGAATTTAATAAAAAAAAATATTTATTTACAACAAATCTAATAGGAAAAATCCAGATTAAAAATCTTTTATTTTCAATTTTAGCTGCAAGCAAAAGTAATATTAAATTTGATAAAATAATTAAATCTATAAATCATATAAAACCTGTAGATGGTAGGCTTGAAAATATTGGTAAAATTAAAAATAATTCAAAAGTGATTTTAGATTATGCTCATACACCTGATGCACTCAGATATACATTGGAAAGTTTAAAAGAACAGTTTAGTCATAGTTCTATTTCAATTGTTTTTGGTTGTGGAGGAAATAGAGATAGAGATAAAAGACCTATAATTGGTAAAATTGCAAATCAGTATTGTACTAAAATTTATTTAACAGATGACAATCCAAGATATGAAAATCCCAAAAAAATTAGAAACCAGATTAAACAAAAAATAGATAAAAATAAATTAGTTGAAGTTCCATCTAGAAGAATGGCAATAGAAATGGCCATAGAAAATCTAAATTCAGGAGATATTTTATTAGTTGCGGGAAAAGGACATGAAGTTTATCAAGAATATAATGGGAAGAAAAAAATTTTTTCTGATAGAAAATATATTTTAAAAACAATCAATTACAAAAATAAAAAATTATTTAAAAGTTGGAAGGCAAATATTTTAAATGAAAAATGTAATTTGAGTTCTTTGGACAAAAAATTAAAAATAAATAAAGCTTCAATTAATTCCAAGGAAATAAAAAAAAATGATATTTTTTTTGCAATTAGAGGTCCAAAAAACGATGGTAATAATTACACAGATGAGGCGATAAAAAAAGGTGCATCTTTAGCGATAGTAAATACATTAGGAAAGTTAAATAAGTCAAAAAAAGTAAAAACAAATAGTGTTTTAAAAGTTTTAACTAGTGCCTCGAAAGATGTAAGAAAAATCTCTGCTGCAAAAGTTATATCTATTACAGGCAGTTCTGGAAAAACTTCTTTAAAAGATTTACTTTCATTTTGTTTAAAAAAATTAGCACCAATCTCAAAATCTAATAGATCTCATAATAATAAATTTGGCGTTCCATTAAGTTTATTTAATATAAATAAAAATGATAAATTTGCAGTACTTGAGGTTGGAATGGATAAAAAAGGAGAAATAGATAATTTAACAAAAATAATTAAACCCAATTTTGGAATTATTACAAATATATCATATGCACACATTAAAAACTTTAAAAGTCTTTCCGAAATTGCAAAAGCTAAATCTGAGATCATGAATAATATAGTAAAAGGAGGAAAAATTGTACTTAATAAAGATGATAGTTATTTTAATTTTTTAAAAAAAATTGCATTAAAAAAAAATATTCATGTTATTTCTTTTAGTAAAAAAAATACATCATCTGATATTTATATTAAAAAAATAATATCAAATAAAAAAAATTCTAAAATTTTTATAAATGTAAAAAATTTAATTAAAACTTTTTTGGTTAAAAATGATTTATCACTATATTTAGATAATATCTTAGCATCTGTAGCCCTACTTTCTGAGTTTTACAATTTAAAAAATATAAATGAAAAATTATTTTATAATTTTAAAGTTCCTCTTTCACGTGGCGATCAAACAAAAGTAAGATTTAAAAATAAAACTATTTATCTAACTGATGAGAGTTATAATTCTAACCCTCTGTCATTAAAATTTGCTATTGAAAATTTTGATAAACAAAAAAATTATAATAAGTATTTAATATTAGGAGATATGTTGGAACTTGGAAAATTTTCAAAATTATTACACAAAAAAATTTCTAAAATAATTAATAAAACTTCAATAAAAAAAGTTTATGTTGTTGGAAATCATATAAAAGAAACTTTTTATGGTATTAGTATAAAAAAAAGGGGGAGAATTTTGAGTAATAAAGATGAAATTTATCATTTGATTAAAAATGATTTAAATAATAATGATCATTTAATGATAAAAGCTTCTAACTCAACTGGTTTGAATAGTGTTGTTGGAAATATAAAAAAAGGAAGAATTTATGCTATATAGTCTATTTTCTGCTCTTGTTGAAAATTATCCTATATTTAATGTCTTTAAATATTTAACGGTTAGAACAGGTTTGTCGATGTTTACTTCAATGATAGTAGTTTTTTTTATTGGGAATCCAATAATAAATTATTTTTCCAATAAAAAAATTCACAACCCAATCAGATCTGATGGCCCAACTGATCATATAATAAAAAAAATTGGAACTCCTACAATGGGTGGAGTTTTAATTTTAATTGGAATTTTTTCTGGTGTTTTACTATGGTCAGATTTATCAAATCCTTATAATTGGTTTTTAATATTTATTGTTGGGGGCTTAGGAATTCTTGGAGCGTACGATGATTATAAAAAAATAAAAAGTGGAAGCTCAAGTGGAGTTTCATTTAGATTTAAAATAATTTCTCAAATTATTATATCTTTGATTGGAATATACATATTAACTTTTTATATAAATTCAGCTGAATTAAAAAATTTACATTTTCCATTTTTTAAAAATTTGGTTATTAATCTTGGTTGGTTTTTCATTCCTTTTTATATATTTATAATTGTTGGATCTTCAAACGCTGTTAATTTAACTGATGGTTTAGATGGACTTGCAACAGTTCCCGTTATATTGGTTGCTTCTTGTTTTGCATTTATAAGCTATGTTACTGGAAATATAGTTTTTTCAGAATATTTGCACATTCCGTATATAAAGGATGTTGGAGAAGCCGCAGTGTTCTGTGGTTCAATTATAGGTGCTTGTATAGGTTTTCTTTGGTTTAATGCTCCGCCCGCAAAAATCTTTATGGGAGATACCGGTTCTTTAGCTCTAGGAGGATCCCTTGGTGCCGTGGGTATAATAACTAAACATGAAATTGTCTTAGCTATAACAGGAGGGTTGTTTGTTTTAGAAGCAGTTTCAGTGATTGTACAAGTAGTTTCATACAAGTTAACTGGAAAAAGAATTTTTAAAATGGCACCAATTCATCATCATTTTGAAAAAAAAGGATGGGCCGAGTCTACTGTTGTAGTTAGATTTTGGATTATATCAATTATTTTAGCGATGATAGGACTTGCCACTCTTAAGTTAAGATAATGTTTAATTTAAATGAAAATTTAAAAAATAAAAAATTTCTTATCTATGGATATGGAAAAACTGGTTCTGCAACATATAAATATTTAAAAAAAAAAAATAAAATTTTAATTTATGATGACAATAAAGAATATAACAATTTTTTTACTTCATTAAAAAAAGTAAAATTAACTCAATTTGATTATATAGTTGTAAGTCCAGGTATTAATATTAATAAGTGCAAGCTTAAAAAATATTTAGAAAAAAATAAAAAAAAAATAATAACTGATTTAGACATTTTTTATATCAATAATCCAAAAAATTTAAAAATTACTATTACAGGAACCAATGGAAAGTCCACTACAGCAAAATTATTATTCAAAATTTTAAAAGATCAAAAAAAGGATGTTGTACTAGCTGGAAATATAGGGATACCTATTCTTTCTAAAAAAAAAATAAATTTAGATACTATTTTTGTAATTGAAGCATCGTCTTACCAATTAGACTATAGCAAATATTTCCAAACAGATTATGCATTTATACTAAATATTAGCCCTGATCATTTAGAAAGGCATAAATCAATACAGAAATATGCTCATGCGAAATTTAAACTTATACTAAATCAGAAAAAAAATTTTTATTCATTTATTGAAAATAATAAATTTTTGAATAATGAAATAAAAAAAAATAAAATTAATTCTAAAATTATTAAAATTAATAAAAATTATAAAAAAATAAAAAAATTAGTTTATAACAACTATTTTGATAATATTAATAATTTATTAAATTTATCCTTTATATTTGAGTTTGCTAAAATATTTAAATTAAATAAATCTAAACTATTAAAAACAGTAAATTCATTTAAAGGTTTAGAATTTAGACAGCAAATTATATATAAAAATAAATTTGTTACTATAATAAATGATTCAAAATCAACAAGTTTTTCATCAAGTCTAAATCTACTCAAATCTTATAAAAATATTTATTGGATATTGGGAGGAATCGCCAAAAAAGGAGACAAATTTAATTTACCATCTAAGTATTTCAAAAATATTAAATGTTATATTTTTGGAAAAGATAAAAGTTTTTTTAAAAAAAAACTTAGTAATAAAATATTGTCAATAACGTATGATAATTTAGATAATATCTTAAACAAAGTAGCAAAAGAAATTAAATTAAATCGGTATAAACATTCTCATGTATTGTTTAGTCCTTCAGCAGCATCATTTGATAAATTTAAAAATTTTGAAGATAGAGGACATTATTTTAACTATTTAATAAAAAAAATAAAATTTATAAGAAAAATAAATGTTTGATTTAAATAAAATATTTAATTTTTATTATGGTTGGTGGAAAAATATTGATAAATTTATTTTATTTTTAATTTTATTACTTTTTGGGCTTGGTTTATTTTTTTCACTAGTTTCCACATCAATAATTGCTTCAGATAAATTGAATACTAATACTTATTATTTCTTTATAAAACATTTATTCTTTATTTTTTTAGGGATTTTTATTTTAATTACTTTCTCTGCAATTGATCAAAAAAAGTTATTTCAAATCTCTAAATATTTATTTTTTATTTTCTTTATATTTTTAGCTTTAGTTCCATTTATAGGCACAGAAGTAAAAGGATCAACAAGATGGATTGATTTGCCTATGATACCAAGATTTCAACCAATTGAAATTCTAAAACCTTTTTTAATAATTATGATATCAACTGTTTTTTCACTTGATAATGAAAAACACCTTTATTTTAAATATTTATTGAGTTTATTGATAATTATTCCAGTAATTTTATTTCTGATTTCACAACCTGACATAGGACAAACTATACTAATAATGCTTATGTGGTTTTCTTTAATATTCGTTTCAGGAATTAATTTATTATTTTTATTTATTTTTTTTACATCAACTTTTTCAGTATTAATTTATCTGATTCTATATGTTTCAAAATTTGAGTACATAAAACAAAGATTATTTTCATTTATAAATCCAAGCTCTGGTAATAATTATCAATCTGAAAGAGCTTCAGAAGCTATTTCTAATGGAGGTTTTTTTGGACAAGGGATAGGCGAAGGAACTTTAAATTCAAAAGTACCAGAGGCTCACACAGATTATATTATATCGGTAATTTCAGAAGAGTTTGGAGTAATAATTGTTTTATTAATAATGATTATTTTTTTAATATTGTCGTATTGTATATTAAAAAAAACAGACAATGAGAATGAAGATAAGATTAAATTAATTTTAGTTGGGATAGCTACAATAATTTTGTTTCAAACTTTTATTCATATTGGAGTTAATATAAGATTATTGCCAACTACTGGAATGACATTACCTTTCTTAAGTTATGGAGGTTCATCTATAATAAGTACATCTATATTATCAGGAATTATATTAAATTTGACAAAAAGAAAAATAAGTTAGTGAAAAAAAATATATTAATTAGCACAGGAGGCTCTGGCGGACATACCATTCCTGCAACTGCTTTATACGATCATCTTAAAAATGATTACAGAATATTTTTAACATCAGATAAAAGGGGGTCTCAATTTATTAATGATAAAGATTATAATTTTAAATTAATTGAGATTCCAAGGATTTCAAAAAATTTATTTAAAATACCCAATATAATATTTTTTTTAATAATTTCTCTCTTCAAATCATTTTTTTTTATTAAAAAAAACAATATTGATATTTTGATTAGTACTGGGGGGTATATGTCTTTGCCCCTATGCTTGTGTGCAAAAGTATTAAATATTAAAATTTATTTATTCGAGCCCAATATGGTAATAGGTAGATCAAATAAATTTTTTCTAAGATTTTCAGAAAAAATTATTTGTTATTCAGATAAAATTATAAATTTTCCCGATAAACAAAAAAATAAAATTTTGTTAATTAATCCATTATTAAGAAAAGAAATTTATGAAAAAAAAAAAAATATTAAAAAAAAAATTAAAAAAAACTTCTCAATTTTAATTATAGGAGGTAGTCAAGGGTCAGAATTTTTTGATGAGGAAATTAGTGAATTAATGATTAATTTATCTAAAAACTATAAAATTTCATTAATACAACAAATAATTGACGAGAATAAAAAAAATTTATTAAAAAAGAAATATAAAGAAAATGGAATAGAAAATGAACTATTTAGTTTTGATCAAGAAATTTTTAAAAAATACATCAAAGCGGACTTGGCAATTACAAGATCTGGAGCTTCTACAATTTCAGAATTGATTTTTTTTGAAATTCCTTTCATTGCAATACCTCTACCTAAATCAAAAGATAATCATCAATTTTATAATGCTAAAAATTATTACGATAAAAAACTATGTTGGATAGTTAATCAGTCAGATTATAACAAAGATAATTTAAAAGAATTTATTCTAAATTTAATACAAAATCCTGAAAACTATTTTGAAAAAAAAAATAATATGTGTGAATTTTCTTATCAAAACACCTGGAATAATATAAATCAAAAGTTACTAGCTTTAATAAATGAAAATTAAATTAGCAAAATCAGAATTAATCCATTTTATTGGAATTGGTGGAATCGGCATGAGTGGTTTAGCACTCATAATGAAAGATTTGGGTTTTAAGGTTCAGGGAAGTGATATTTCTAATAATAAAAATATTGAAAGAATTAAACAAAAAAAAATTAAAGTATATATAGGACATAAAAAACTAAATATTAATAAATCAACTATTATAGTTATTTCATCTGCGATTAAAAAAAATAATCCTGAATTATTATTTGCAAAAAAAAAAAGAATACCAATTTATAAAAGAGGAGAAATGTTAGCAAATGTTGTTTCTCTAATGAAAAATGTAGTCGTAGCAGGATCGCATGGTAAAACTACAACCACTTCGTTAATTTCAAGTATATTTACACATGCAAAAATAGATCCAACAGTAATTAATGGTGGAGTTTTAAATTCATTTAGTGGTTCTGCAAAATTAGGCAAAAGTGATTGGTGTATTTTAGAGTCTGATGAATCTGATGGAAGTTTTACAAAGATTCCTTCAACTTATTCAATAGTTACAAATATTGATAAAGAACATTTAGATTATTATAAATCTTTAGATATTCTAAAAAAAAATTTTATTAATTTTATTGAAAAAACACCATCATTTGGAAAAACTTTTATATGCTTAGATGATGAAAATAATAGAGATGTAATAAAAAAAATTAGTAATTTAAATTATAATACTTATGGCACAAATAAATTATCAAATTTTAAAATATTTAATATTTCTCAAAAAGAAACTTATTCAAAATTTGATATAAAAATAAATTTAACAGGAACAAAAATAAATTTTATAAAAAATATAAAAATACCCCTTATTGGTTTACACAATATTAGAAATTCAACTGCAGCCGCCGCTATTGCATTTTCAGTTGGTATACCAATTAAAATTATAAAAAAAGGTTTAGAAAAATTTTCTGGTGTTCAAAGAAGATTTACTAAAGTTTTTTCTTATAATAATGTTCCATTTTTTGATGATTATGCACATCATCCAACAGAGATTTCCCAAGTTCTTGATGGTGTAAGAGAAGTTTATAAGGATAAAGAAATTGAATGTGTATTTCAACCTCATAGAATTTCTAGACTAAAACACTTACATGATGAATTTTCAAAATCATTTAAAAAAGCGAATACCTTAATTTTATGTCCAATATATAAAGCTGGTGAAAATATAAAGTTGGGATTTAGTTACAATAGCTTTGCTAAAAAAATAATTAAAAATTCGAAAGTAAAATTAATATTAATTAATAATAATTTGGATTTAATTAAATATGTTAAACAAAATATATATGGCAATAAAATAGTAATAGGAATGGGCGCTGGATCAATCTCTAATTGGATTAGAGATTTACCAAAATACATTAAATAATGAGTAATAAAAATTTAGGTGGAAAAATTTATTTTAATTATAGTATTAAAAAACTTAATTGGTTAAATATTGGGGGATCCACAAAAATTTATTTTAAGCCAGACACTCTTCAAGATTTAATAGAATTTTTAAAATTATACCAAAATGAGAAAAAATTTTTTATTTTAGGTGCTGGATCTAATGTTTTGTTCAAAGATGATACATTTGAAGGAGTAGTAATTAAATTAAGTAAAAACTTTTCAAGAATTTCTTTACTTAATGAAAATATTATAGTTGCAGGTAGTGGCGTCTTAGATAAATCACTATCTGAGTTTGCTGCTGAAAATGACTTAGGTGGTTTTGAATTTTTATCGTGTATTCCAGGAACTATAGGGGGAGGCATAAGAATGAATTCAGGATGTTTTGGAAGTGAATTCAAAGATATTTTAATTTCAGTACAAGCTATTAATAGATTTGGTGAAGTTCTAACAATTCAAAGAAAAGATATTATATTTGACTATAGATCTTGCAATTTATCAAAAGATCTAATTTTTCTTAGCGCTTCTTTTAAAGGAAATAAAAAAAAAAAAGAAGAAATTAAAGAAAAAATAAAAAATTTAAAAAGTAAAAAAGAAGAAGCGCAACCAACCAGAGTCAAAACCGGTGGAAGTACATTTAAGAATCCAATAAAACAAACAGATAAAAAAGTTTGGGAAATAATAAAAGAGTCAATACCAGGTAATACACAATTTGGTGATGCAATTGTATCAAATAAACATGCAAATTTTTTTATTAACAAGGGTAATGCAAATTATAAAGATATGAAAAAATTAATAGATTTTGTAAAAGAAAGTGTAAAAAAAAAAACAGGAATTAATTTAGATCTAGAAATAGTTTTAGTTGAATAAATGAAAAAAAAAATTTTAATTCTTGCTGGTGGTTTTTCAAAAGAAAGAGAAATTAGTCTAAAAACTGCAAAAGGAGTTTTTAATGAGATTAAAAAAAAATATTATGTCAAAATTTTTGAACCCAAGGGAGATTTAATTAAAAATCTAAGATTATTTAAACCTGATGTAGTTTTTAATGCTTTGCATGGTCGATATGGTGAAGATGGATATATACAATCAATCTTAGAATCTGAAAAAATAAAGTATACTCATTCAGGTGTATTACCATCTTCAATTGCAATTGATAAGGAATTGTCAAAAAAAATATTTATTAAAAATAATATTTTAACTCCAAAATATATTAAGTATAAATTTAACCAATCTCAAAAAAAATATAAATTAATAAAAAAAATTAAGTCTAAATTAAACTTTCCAGTTGTAATAAAGCCTTTTAATGAAGGATCAAGTGTAGAGGTTTATATATGCAGTAAGAGAAATTTTTTCAAAAAATTAAATAAATTATCATCATACAAAGAAGTAATGATAGAAAAATATATTCCTGGAAGAGAAATTCAAGTTGCAATAATGGGTAAAAGAAAACTAGGAGCTATAGAATTAGTACCGAAAAGAAAATTTTATGACTATCAAGCAAAATATAATGTAAAATCAAAAACCAAACATATTATTCCAGTTAAAATAAATAATAAAAAATTAAAAGAAGTATTAAATATAGCTTTAAAAGCTCATAAAATCATTGGGTGCAAAGGTGTAACCAGGTCAGATTTTAAGTTTTATAAAAATAAATTTTATCTTCTAGAAATTAATACCCAACCTGGGATGACTTCACTTTCATTAGTCCCTGAAATAGCAAGATTCAACAATATTTCTTTTTTAAATTTAATTGATTGGATAATAAAAGATGCATCAATATACAGATAAAAAAAAAAAATTTTTATTTCTTTTTTTAATTATTTTATTTTTATCATCAATTAATAGTAAATTATTTGTAGAAAAAAAAGATTCATTCTATAACTTGAAATATATAGAAGTGAGAGGGTTAGAAAAAACAATAAATTTAGAAATAGAAAAAAATTTAGATTTTTTGAAAAATACTAATATTTTCTTTATTGATAAAAAAATTTTAGAAGACCAAATTAACAAATATAATTTTATTGAAACATATAATATTATAAAATTATATCCCTCAAAAATTATTTTAGAATTAAAAAAAACTGATTTTTTAGCAAAAACAATAAAAAATAATGAAATATTTCTTATTGGATCAAATAGCAAATTTATAGCTACCCAAAAATTTAATAATTATGAAGATTTACCAATTGTATTTGGAAAATTTTCTGCTGAGAAATTTACATCTTTTAAAAAAACTCTTTATTCATCTGATTTTAATTATCATGAAATTAAAGAGATTTTTTTTTATCCAAGTGGCAGAATAGATATAAAAAATAAAGACAACATATTAATTAAATTTCCAATTAAAGATTTAGAAGAAGCACTGAGTATTGCAAATAAAATAATAAATAATAATCAATTTAAAAAGAATATAATTGATTTAAGAGTGTCAAATCAGTTAATTTTATCCAATGAATGAAAAAAGCTTAAATGTTTTTATAGACTTTGGATCATCCAAAATAAGGTTAGGTGTATATAATAAGGAAACAAAAAAAAATGTTTTTATTTCTGAAAGAGAATGTATTTCAAATTTTAGTTATAAATATTTTGATATAAAGAATTCAAATCAAGTTATAAGAGATTTGATTAAATCAGCAGAAAAAAATGTTGATAAACATATTAAAAATATCAATCTAATGATTGATACTCCTGATATGTTTT
Source organism: uncultured Pelagibacteraceae bacterium (assembly GCA_902510635.1). GTDB lineage: Bacteria > Pseudomonadota > Alphaproteobacteria > Pelagibacterales > Pelagibacteraceae > Pelagibacter. The sequence goes on along the minus strand of CABXCB010000004.1, from coordinate 35,132 downwards.
CTATAGATATTTCTATAAAAAAAATTTCTGATAGCAATAAGTATTCAAAAAATGATATTAGTTTATTATTAAACGAAGCAAAAATCTTAGTTCAAAAAAATTATTTTAACAAAAAAATTATTCACATGATTGTTAAAAAATTTACATTTGATGACGAAGAATTTTTTAAAGTTCCTGACAAAGAAATTAGTTATACTTCAATAATAATTGAATTAAAATTTATATGTTTTTCTGATAGTATTTGGAAAAATTTACAAGATGGCTTTAATAATAATTACTTAAAAATAGATAATATTTATTGTTCAAGCTATATAAGATCAAATAATTACAATTCATTATTTAATGATTTTAATAAAAAAGTTATCTTAGATATTGGTTATGGAAAAAGTGCAATAACTGTTTTTCAGGACAACAGAATATTATACTTTAATATTCTACCAGTAGGGGGAAGACATATAACTAATGATATTTCAATACTATTAAACATTAGCCATGATGAGGCAGAAAAATTAAAAAAAAGTTTAAATCAATCAGAAATTACATTTGAAAATAATGCAGATACTAGCAATAAATTAGAAGACCCTGAATTATCAAAAAAAGTTATTTTTGCTAGAGTCGATGAAATAATTAAATTAAACTTAGTTGATGAATATTTTAATGCATTTTTTCAAAATAAAGATAACTGTATTTTGATTTTTATTGGAGATGGATCAAAAATATTAAATAAAAACTCAATATACTTAGAGGATAAATTTGATTTTTTTAATGAAATTAGCTTTTTTGAAGAAAATACAAATTTAATTTGCGACTCAGGGTTTAATTTTGTGCAGTCAGAAAATTCTCAAGAAGTTAGTTTTCAACCAAAAAAACGTAAAAATAAAGGTTTTTTTGAGAAATTTTTTCACTTATTTAATTAATATCTGTATTTTCTTGTAACATTTGTTGAATTTTTTTGAAGAAGTTATCAATGTATCTTTCAATTATGTCTATTCTTAATCAAAAAACTTTAGCAAAACAAGTAAAGTTCAAGGGCATTGGATTGCATACCGGTAAAGAAGTATCAATGACAATATTTCCTTCAAAGCCAAATACTGGAATAACTTTTAAAAGAATAGATCTTAAAAATAACAATGTAATTGTACCAAATGTTTACAATGTAACAAATGCAACTCTTTGCACAACTGTTTCAAATGATTATGGAGTTTCAGTTTCTACAATAGAGCACTTAATGGGCGCACTTTATGGTTTAGGTGTAGATAATGTGTTAGTAGAAATAGATTCACAGGAAGTGCCAATAATTGATGGTTCAGCCAAATTTTTTGTAGAAAAATTCCTAGAAGTTGGCTTTGATACTAGTGAAACACCAATTAAGTTAATAAAAATTACAAATAAAGTAGAAGTTAAAGATGGATCAAAGTTTATTCAGATTGATAAATCTAATGTAAGCTTAGATATAGATTTTGAAATAAATTTTTCAAATCCATTAATTGGTAATCAAAAAAATAAAATAAATATATACGAAAACGATTTATCAGAAATATATAATTCAAGAACATTTTGTTTGTATGAAGATGTAGAAAAATTGAAAAAAATGGGATTAGCAAAGGGTGGAAATTTGGATAATGCAGTAGTTGTAAAAGGTAGTGAAGTTTTAAATAAAGAAGGATTAAGAAATAAATTAGAATTTGTAAATCATAAAATTTTAGATTGTATGGGAGATCTATACCTTTCAGGATATAAAATCATAGGATCCATTAAATGTTCTGAAGGAGGGCACAGTCTGACAAATCAGCTATTAAGAAAAGTATTTAATGATCAAAATAATTATTCTATATTTGAGATTAAAGAAAAGTCTCTTCCTTATACTTTTATCAATAAATCTATACTAAAATCCATAGCATAATAATTAGAATATTTTTTTAAATTCTGATAATAATTTTAAATGATAATTTTTCTTAGATTTATTCTAATTTTTAGTTTTTTATTTATTTTTTCATGTAAAAATAATAATGAAAAAGACATATCTGTTTTAAAAGAAAAAGATTTAGATCTTCAAATGATCGACGCGTATGAAGAAGGTCTGAAACTCTTAGATAAAGGAGATGGGCTAGGAGCTGCAAAAAAATTTACTGAAGCAGAATTACTTTATCCGCAATCCTTATGGGCACCAAGGTCATCCTTAATGTCAGCTTATTCTTATTATAAACAGTCTTATTATATAAATGCTATTGATGAATTAGAAAGATTTATCAAGATATATCCAAATCACAAAAGAATAGTTTATGCATACTACTTATTAGGAATGTGTCATTATGATCAAATTGCTGATGAAAAAAAAGACTTGGGATCAATTATAGATGCAAAGCAAAACTTTAATTATGTAATAAATAATTTTTCAAACTCAGAATTTGCATTAGATGCCAGATTTAAGTTGGAACTAATAGAAGAAATTTTAGCATCAAAAGAAATGTACTTGGCACAATATTATATTGAAAGAGAAAAATGGATACCAGCAATTAATAGATATAAAAATGTTTTACATAATTATGATACTACAATTTATGTTGAAGAAGCACTTCATAGATTAGTCGAAATTCATTATAAAATTGGTTTAATTGAAGAATCTAAAGGTTATGCAGCTTTATTAGGATATAATTATCAATCTAGTGATTGGTATAGAGAGTCGTATAAAGTTTTCAATAGAGATTATGAAAAAATTTCAAAAAGAAAAAGAAAAAAAGATAAAAAAACTACTTTAGATAAAATAAAATCTTTATTAAAAAATGAAAAGTAGGAATTTAATTGAAAAAGAATATTCAATAAAAATCAAGGAATTAAAAAAATATAATAAACTTTATTATGATAAAAGTAATCCATCAATATCAGATTCTGACTATGATAAATTAAAAAAAAATATATTAGAATTAGAAAATAATTTTGAGTATTTAAAAAGCATAGACTCACCATCCACATCAATAGGAGCAAAACCATCTAAAAAATTTTTAAAATCTAAACATAGAGTTAAAATGTTATCTTTATCAAATGCTTTTGATTTTAATGATTTAAAAAATTTTGAAAAAAAAATATCTAATTACTTAAATATAAATAATTCAAATTTAATTGAATATAGTGTTGAACCTAAAATAGATGGTATCTCAGCATCTTTAACTTATAAAAATAAAAAGTTTATTTTAGGTTTGTCAAGAGGAGATGGAATTGAAGGTGAAGTAATTACAGAGAATCTAAGAACTATTAAGGATATTCCAAAAGTAATAAATGAAAAAAATTTCCCAGAAGATATTGATATAAGGGGAGAGGTATATATCGGAAAAAAAGATTTCGAAAAAATAAAAGATCGATTTGCCAACCCAAGAAATGCAGCTTCTGGATCTCTAAGACAAAAAGATCCTAATGAAACAAAAAAAATTCCACTTAAATTTATAGCTTATACTTTTGGTTTTTGCAGTGATTTTAAATTTAAGAAACAATCTGAATTTTTAGATATTCTTAAATTGTGGGGCTTTAATATTAACGATCATAATAAAGTTATTTCTGGAGTAAGTAATTTAGTACAAAATCATCAAGAATTTGAAAACAAAAGATTTGATTTAAATTTTGATGTTGATGGATTAGTCTACAAGATAAATGATTTGGATTTACAAAAAAGATTAGGTTTTATTGCAAATGCTCCAAGATGGGCAATTGCACATAAATTTTCAGCAGATAGTTCATTTTCAAAAATATTAAATATTGAAATTCAAATTGGAAGAACAGGAGCATTAACTCCAGTTGCTAAAATAAAGCCTGTAAATATTGGAGGTGTTGTAGTTTCAAATGCAACTCTTCATAATGAAGAAGAAATAATAAGAAAAGATATTAGAATTGGAGATACAGTTAAAGTTGAAAGAGCGGGAGATGTTATTCCACATGTACTTTCTGTAGATTTAAAAAAAAGATCTGGACAAGAAAAAAAATTTTCTTTTCCAAAACAATGCCCGTCATGTAGATCTAAAGTAATTAAAGATTACAATAAAATTACAAAAAAATATGATGCAGTGCAAAGGTGTTCTAGCGAAGGGTATAAATGTGAAAAAATTGCTATAGAAAAAATTAAGCATTTTGTTTCAAAAGATGCATTTAACATAGAGGGATTGGGAAAAAAGGTTGTTGAAAAATTTTGGGATTTAAAAATTATAAAATTACCCTTTGATATATTTTCATTAAATTATTCTAAAATTGTGAAACTAGAAGGATGGGGAGAATTATCAGTTAATAATTTAAAAAAATCAATTGAAAAATCAAAAGTTATTAATTTAGACAAATTTATATTTTCTCTAGGTATTAGACATATAGGGCAAGAAAATGCGAAGCTATTGTCTGAATATTTTTTAAACATAGAAAGTTTTAGAAAATTGACAGAAAATTTTAATTTTAATTCGTTAAGTAGTTTAGATGGTATGGGAGAGACGCAGATTAAATCATTAAAAAATTTTTTTTATGATAAAATCAATGTTAATGTTGTTAATAAACTTATACCAATCTTAGAAATTGAAAAAGTTGAACAAAATAAAAAAGGTAAACTAAAAAATAAAACGTTTATGTTTACGGGAAAACTTTTAAATATTAGTAGGGCAGAAGCAAAATCACTTACAGAAAAAAATTCAGGAAAAATTTTGAACAATGTAAATAAAAAACTTGATTACTTAGTAATAGGCGAAAAACCCACCACAAAAAAAATTAAGCAAGCAAGAGATTTAAATATAAAAGTGATTAGTCAAGCAGAATGGAGAAAACTTTTAAATTAGACTTTGAAGCCAATTTTTTTCTTTAGAACTTAAAAATTTAGATATCTTCGCATAAATATTCGTATGATAATTAAATAAATACTTTTTTTCAGAATTATTTAGCATTTTAAAATTTATTAAGTCAGTATCAATTGGGGCTAAAGTCAAATTTTTAAAAAATTTTTTATTTTTATTTTTACTAACAAAAACTAAATTTTCTATTCTAATTCCAAATTTATTTTTTTGATAATATCCAGGCTCATTACTTAAAATCATACCTGGTACAATTTTTACACTATTATATTTTGAAATAGCTTGTGGACCCTCATGAACATTTAAAAAATATCCAACACCGTGTCCAGTACCATGTCCATAATCTAAGTTAACTTTTTTTAGAAAATGTCTAGCTCTTTTATCTATTTCTTCTCCCGTATCAATTTTATTTAAGTTAGTATTATAAACAGCAATATGACCTTTTAGAACTCTTGTAAAAATATTTTTAATTTTTAAAGTAGGTTTTGAAAAACATATAGTCCTTGTTACATCAGTAGTTCCATATTTATACTGTCCTCCCGAGTCACATAAAAAAATATCTTTTTTGTTAATTTTTCTATTTGATTTTTTATCAGCTCTATAATGTATTATTGCACCATTTGGACCTGAGCCAGCTATTGTATTAAAACTCGGATATAAAAAATTAGTATTTTTTTTTCTAAAATTTTCTAATTTTTTTTCAGCATCTACCTCAGTTAAATTAAAATTTTTTTTATTTTTAATCCAATATAGAAATTTTGTTAAAGCAGCACCATCTTCAATATGTGCATCAATCATATTTTTAATTTCAATTTTATTTTTTATTGCTTTTAATGCATAGCAGGGGTCAATTTTATTTAAAATATTAAATTTTGAAGAAATAATACTTTTATTAAATATTGAGCAACTATTTTGGTCAATAGAAAAGCTTTTTCCTTTTAAACTATTAATTACTTTTGGGAATTCTTTAAATTCACAAAATTTAATTTTTTCATATTTAATTGAATTTTTAATTTTTTTTATTTTTTCTATATCAGAAAAAAAAAATATATTTTTGTTACTAATAATTATTTGACAATTTGGAATTGGACTATTTGGATTATCAAATCCCCTTATATTTAATATCCAGGCACAATTTTCAGGTGCACTTATAAATATATTATCTATTTTTTTATTTTTCATTATTGAAGATAATTTATTTAATTTAGAAGTTATTTTCTCGCCAGCCACAATATCGTTCAAACAATAAAACTTTTTAGGTTTATATCTATTTTTTAAATTAAATATTTCATCAATTAAATTATTATTAATTGGTATTAAATCACAAACATTTCTAAAATTTGATTTCAAACTAATTTCGGTAAATAATCTAGGGTCAAATCCTAATATTAATTTATCACTTATTTTTTTAATTACTTCAAAAGGTCTTATTTTAGGAATTTCAAATATTTTAAAATTATTTCCACATTCTATGCTTGCTTGTAATGTATATCTACCGTCAACAAATAATAAATTTTTATCTTTTAAGATTATTGCCATTCCTGCTGAACCAGAAAAGTTAGATATTAATTTTAACCTATTAGGATATGAATATTCTGAAAAAAATTCATCATTTTTTGGTATAATGTAACCATCAATATTTTTATCATTCATTAATTTCTTCAGTAAATTAATCATTTCAGAATCACCTTTTTAATTTTTTTTGATATCTTATCCATCCTGGACTTTTAATTTCATTTTCAAAATCTATATCTTGATTAAATTCAAAATCATCTTGCATGTCTTCTTCAAAATAATCGTTTTTTTTTATATTATCATGTGGCAATTCATCAATAAATCTTGATGCCAAACTATCTATCCAGTCACCTTGATAAAATCTATTCATTGTAAACGATATAATTGCTTGTTTTTTAGCTCTTGTGATTCCAACATAAGCCAATCTTCTTTCTTCTTCCAATCCTTTTTGACCTTTTTCTTCAATCGATTTTTGATGAGGAAACAATCCTTCTTCCCATCCAGGCAAAAAAACTATGTCAAACTCAAGTCCTTTTGATGCATGCATTGTCATTAAATTGACTTTTTTATCTTCCCATTCTTGATCAAGAGAAGTTGCTAAAGCAACATGTTCTAAAAAACTTTCCAGGTTATCATATTCTTTCATTGCATTAATTAATTCTTTAATGTTCTCCAATCTATTTTCATTTTCTAAATCTTTTTTATCCTTTAGCATTTGGCTATAGCCAGACTCATCCAAAATAGTTTGTATTAATTTTATATGCCCTATTTTTTTATTAAATAAATCATCTCTCCATTTTTCAAATAAATTTAATAAAGAACTTAATCCCAACTTTGTTTTTGGTTTTATTTTATTTTTTTGGATCAAAGAAATAGCAGAACTTTCTAAAGTTAAATTGTTTTGCTTAGCATATTCATTTATTTGTTTTATAGTAGTTTCACCGATTGATCTTTTTGGAACATTTACAATTCTTTCAAAAGATAGATCATCTTTCTTTTGATTAACTATCCTAAGGTATGCTATACAATCTTTAATTTCAGCTCGTTCATAAAATTTTGTACCACCTATAATTCTATATGGCATTCCAATTTTTAAAAAACGTTCTTCAAACTCTCTTGTTTGAAATATTGCCCGTACTAAAATTGATATATCGTTCAGTGAATAATTTTTTTTTAACTTTTCGATTTTATCACTTACTCCTATAGCTTCATCTTTTCCATTTCTAAAAGAATTTAGAGAAACTAAATCTCCTTCTTCTCCTTCAGTATAAAGGTTTTTACCAACTCGAGACTCATTATTTGATATTATTTTAGATGCAACAGATAATATATTTTGAGTTGATCTATAGTTCCTTTCAAGCCTAACTATTTTTGTATTATTGTATATTTTATCAAATTCTAAGAAATTTTTTATTTCTGCTCCCCTCCAACTATAAATAGATTGGTCATCATCACCAACGCAACAAAGATTTTGATTATATTTTGCTAAATAATTAAGCCATTTACTTTGAATCAAATTTGTATCTTGATACTCATCAACCAAAATATATTTAAAATTTTTTGAATACAATTCTGTTATATCTGGATTTTTTTCAAAAATTTTAACTGAGTGCAATATTAAATCACTAAAATCACATGCATTAAGGTCAAGTAACTTTGACTGATAAATTTTATATATACTTAAAAAAGATTTTTCTAACACTTCTCTTTTTTTTAATACAACATCATCAGGATACCATCCCCTATTTTTCCATTTATCAATTATTGATAAAATATATTTAGGAGATATTTTTTTTGAATCTATGTTTTCAACTTTTGATATATTTTTAATTAGCTTTACTTGGTCGTCTTGATCAATTATTGTAAAATTTGAACTTAAATTAACAGCCTTAGCATGTTTTCTTAACAATTTAGCACAGACAGAGTGAAAAGTTCCAAGCCAAGGAAGTCCAACTGCTCCTTTTTTTAGAATTTTGGTAATTCTGTCTTGCATTTCTTTTGCAGCTTTATTGGTAAATGTTACAGCAAGTATCTGATTAGGGTATGCTTTTTTCTTTTCAATTATGTGAGCAATTCTTGAAATTAACACTCGAGTTTTTCCTGATCCTGCTCCAGCAACTATTAAAAGCGGTCCATCGAGTGATAAAACTGCCTCTTTTTGTTTATCATTGAGATTTTTTAAATATTCTAAATTTAACATTTTACTATTTTTAGTGTAAATCCTTCAATCGTTAACTATGAAAAAATACTTATCTAAGATCCAAAATTTTTTACCCAAGATCCAAAACTTTAAAATTAAATATTTTATTTCAGAACTTAAAAGAAGAAATCCTTTCGGTGCAATCATAGCACTTATTACATTTATTTTTTTAATATTATTTTATTTTACTATACCTGCTTACTATAATTATGAAAATTTTGATAAGGAAATTCAAAAAAAAGTATTAAAAGATTTTAAAATAGATATAAAAAATATTAAAAAAATAAGGTATTCAATACTTCCAGTACCACACTTTCTGATTGAAGAGAGCGATTTATACTTTGTAAACGATTCTAAAGAAAAAATTATCAATGCAAAAAACTTAAAAATAAATGTTTTTACAAAAAATTTACATAAAAAAGAAAAAATAGAATTAAAAAATATAATATTAAATAAAGCTACTCTAGATTTACAATTTATGGATATAAAAAATTTTTATCAACATATAAAAAATCATAATACTAAACCAATTTATTTAAATAATAGCAATTTATTTTTTAGAGATAAGGATAAAGAAATAATACTAATTTCAAAAATTAAAAAATTTGAGTACTTTTTCAACTTACAAAATAATGAAAAAAAATTAAATATTTTAGGTAATTTGTTTGGATCAAATTTTAATTTTAAATGGGATAAAGATTTTTTAAATCCCCATATAACAAAAAGTAGTTTTAAATTTAGTAATCCAAACATAAATATTACAAGTAAATTTGATAGAAAAAATATAAGTTATGTTAAATCTCAAACCACTGTAAATTTTTTGCAAAATAATATAGTTTTAAATTATAATTTGAATAATAATAGCATTGAACTTGTTGATGATAAAAGTAAGAAAATTAATTACTCAAAATTAGTTGGAGATATTAATTTAAATCCTTTTTTCTTTGATTTAAATTTAATCTTGTCAGGCATAAGTATAGAAACATTGCTAAATAATGTTTTTTTAAATTTATATAAACTAAATAAATCTTCACATTTAAATTTTAATGGAAACTTAAAAATTAATCTAAATCATATAAATAATCGATTATTTGAAAGATTAGTATTAAATATTAATTTTTTAGAAAATGAGATAAATCTAAATAAATCAAGTTTAAACCTAAAAAAAGTTGGAAAAATAAATTTTTCTGATCCTCTTATTTATGAAAAAAATGAAAAAGTATATGTAAAATCAAAAATTACATTTGATGTTAACGACCAACAGGAGCTATACAAAAGATTTCTTATACCAAGACAAAATAGAATTGATTTAAAAAAAGTTTACTTTGAATTGGAATATAATATTGATGAGGGGAATTATTATTTATCAGATATAAATTTTACTGAAAGCACTGAACAAACAGCCAAATTTTATGAAGTAAATAATTTTCAACAACTAAATACTATAATTTCAAAAGAGTTTAAAAAAGTTAGCTTGGATTAATCATTTTTTTTGGATCAACTATCTTATTATATTCTTTTTCTGTAATTAATCCGGATTTTAAAGCTTCATCTTTTAATTGAGTATTATTCTTTAATGCTTTTTTTGCAATTTTTGCTGCATTATCATAACCTACATGTGGAGCTAGAGCCGTTACAAGCATTAATGAATTATCTAATAATTCTTTAATTCTTTTTTTGTCAGCTTTTAAACCAGAAACACAATATTTTGCAAAACTTTTTGTTGAGTCTGACATGATATGAATTGATTGTAAAATATTATGGATAATTAATGGTTTAAAAACATTTAATTCGAAATGACCATGAGATCCTGCCATTGTTATACCATTATGGTTTCCAATTACTTTTACACATACCATGGTTACAGCTTCACACTGAGTTGGATTTACTTTTCCAGGCATTATAGAAGAGCCTGGTTCGTTTTCTGGCAAAATAAGTTCTCCATAACCAGCTCTAGGGCCCGATCCCAAGAATCGGATATCATTTGCAATTTTCATTAAACAAACAGCGGTTGTATTCATTGTTCCAGAAAAATTAACTATAGCATCATGAGCAGCTAATGAAGCAAATTTGTTTGGCGAGGGTTTAAACGGAAGTTTTGTAATTCTTTTTATCTCAGACACTATTTTTTTATCAAAACCTTTTCTAGTGTTAAGACCTGTTCCAACAGCAGTACCACCTTGCGCTAAAAAATATATTTCTTCTAGGGCTCTTTTTATTCTTTCAATACATTTTGTTAATTGAAAATTGTAACCAGAAAATTCTTGTCCTAAAGTTAAAGGTGTAGCGTCTTGTAAATGAGTTCTGCCAATTTTAACAATTTTATTAAATTCTTTTGATTTTTTTTTTAATTGTAAATTAAGTAAATTGAGACTAGGTATTAATTTTCTTGTTGCTTCCATTGCTATTGCCATATGCATAGCAGAGGGAAAAACATCATTAGTTGATTGAGACTTATTTACATGGTCATTTGGATGTACTGGTTTTTTAGATCCCTTTTTTCCTCCTAAAATTTCTATTGCTCTATTAGCAATAACTTCATTAACATTCATGTTTGTTTGAGTACCCGAGCCTGTTTGCCATACCTTTAGAGGAAAATTATTAATTAATTTTCCAGAAATAACTTCATTTGCTGCTTTAATAATTGTTTTGCTTATTTTTTTATCTAGATCACCATTTTTTGCATTTACTATTGCGGCAGCTTTTTTAATTATAGCAATCGATTTAATTACTATTGGTCTAACTAAAAAATCACCTATATCAAAATATTTGCTTGATCTTTGTGTAGATGCTCCCCAATACTTATCCACAGGCACATTAATTTCACCAATACTGTCATATTCTTTTCTATTTTTCATAATTTAGATTTTGAATGTAATGCAATATTTCTTATACATTAAGTTAAGCAAGAATCAAATAGGAGCAATATGACAAATTTTGAAAAAGTAGGTATCTTTATGAAAACTTTTGGACAAGAAGTTAAAACAAAAGCTGAACTTAGTAATAATAAAATAAATGAGCTTAGAATAAGCTTAATCAACGAGGAACTAGAAGAATTAAAAAAAGCAATTAAGGATAATGATATTGTAGAGGTAGCAGATGCTTTAACAGACATTTTATATGTTGCATACGGAGCTGGTCATGCGTTTGGAATAAATTTAGATAAATGTTTTAATGAAGTTCAAGAATCTAATATGAGCAAATTAGGTGCTGATAAAAAACCAATTTACAATGAATCTGGAAAAGTTATGAAAGGTCCAAATTATTTTAAACCTGATTTAAATAAATTTTTATAAATTAAATTTACTTTATCCAACTAGGCTTGATTACTTTTACTTTTGCATTACCACAATTAAATTCGTTTTTTTCATTAAAATTTTTATTTAAATATTTAATTGAAGCAAAAGGAAATTTATTTTTTATTAAAACTTTGCCAATCTCTTGATCATTATATTTAATAATTTCATCTTTTAATTCACCTTCAATTAATTGTATAGGAAGTAGTCTTTTTGATAATTTATTTTTTAATTTAATTCTTGCTGTATTTTCTTGCCCTACGTAACAACCTTTTTTAAAATCTATTCCATTTAATTCTTCAAAATTACATTCTATACCAAATATTTTATTTTTAAGCTGATCAGTATTTTTTTGAGCAATCCCAGTTTCATGACTAAATTTATAATATTCGTCAACATTTGATGCGGTTAAATCTAATTTTTTTAAAGATAAATAAAGTTTTTCTAAATTAATTATAATTCTTGCTCCCAATTCTTTTTTTCGTGGATCTAAAAATACAGGATCTTCTCTGTATTTGATTGTAAATCCAGGTAAGTTTTTTGCACCTTCAAATTCTAAAAATTTTTCATTACTTAATGCAGCTACAACAAATTCATTACTTAAATTAAGTATTTCAACATTAGACCTAAGTTTATACAGATCTAATTGATTATAAAGATTTTCAATTTGTATTTTTTCGCACTCTAGAAAGTATCCATTTTTATGCTTAACAATTAAAAAATCAAAAAGATATTTTCCCTGTGGGGTTAAAAGGGATGCAAAGCAACTATTAGTTTCGTTTACTTTATTAATATCGTTTGTTATTAAATTTTGTAAAAATTCCTTAGCATCTCTACCCTGTACAAATAATATTCCACGATCTTCTAATATATAAACTTTTTTTTTATTCATAATTGAAAGTAAGCTATTTATAATATAGTTACTTTTCTTAAAAATGTTAGATTTAATAATAAAAAATGGACAATGTTACATTAATGGCGAACTAAAAGATGTTGATGTTGCTATTAAAGATGGAAAAATTCAACAGATTGGTCAAATTTCAGACGAAGCAAAAGAAATATTAAATGCTGAAGGACAAACTGTTTTACCAGGATGCATAGATACTCAAACTCATTTTAGGGAACCTGGATCAACCGATACAGAAGATCTTCATTCAGGAAGTAGAGCAGCAATTGTTGGAGGAATTACTAGTGTGTTTGAGATGCCAAATACTAATCCACCCACATCTAACAAGGTAGAATTTCAAAAAAAATTAGATCTTGCTAAGAATAGAATGTATTGCAATTATGCATTTTATTTTGGTGCAACAGCTGATAACGCGAATGAGTTATCAAATTTAAAAGATTTGGAAGGTTGTTGTGGAATTAAACTTTTTGCAGGATCCTCAACAGGTAATTTATTAGTTGCTGATGAAGCAGATATTGAGAAGGTATTTCAAAGTAGTTCAAAAGTAGTTGCCGTTCATTCAGAAGATGAGGCAATTTTAAATATTAATAAAAAATTAATTAAAAAAGGAGATGTTCATACTCATCCAGTTTGGAGAAGCGTAGAGTGTGCTATGTCATCTACAAGAAGAATTGTGAGAATTGCAGAAAAATATAAGAAAAAGGCACATGTTCTTCATGTAACAACAAAAGAAGAAGTTGACTTTTTATCACAACATAAAGGAAACATTACATTTGAGATTACTCCACAGCATTTAACTTTATATGCTCCAGACTGTTATGACAAACTTGGAACCTATGCTCAGATGAATCCACCTTTAAGAGATAAATCCCATTATGATAGACTATGGTATGGAGTAAAAAATAATTTTAATGATACAATTGGATCAGATCATGCCCCACATTTAAAAGTAAATAAAGAAAAAGAATATCCAAATTCACCATCAGGGATGCCGGGTGTACAAACTTTAATGCCCGTAATGTTAAACCATGTAAATGATGGAAAATTATCACTTAATCAATTAATTAATCTTGTTTGTGAAAATCCTATTAAAATTTTTGGAATTAAAAATAAAGGATTTATTATAGAAGGATATGATGCTGACTTTACAATTGTTGATATGAACAAAACAATTGAGATTAAAAACGAAAATATTGAAAGTAAATGTAGTTGGTCTCCATTTGACGGGTATAAATTTAAAGGAAAACCTGTTGCAACAATAATTAATGGCAAAGTTAAAATGAAAGATGGAAAGATAATTGGGGAGCCAGATGGAACACCAATGAAATTTAAATAACTCTTGAAGAAAAACTATTAACCAAAACAACACCGACGACTATAAGAAATAATCCTAAAACTGCTTGCCAGCTAAGACTTTGTTTAAAAAAGAAATATCCAAAAATTCCAATTGTAAATATTCCTAATCCACTCCAAGTTGCATAAACAATAGCAATAGGAATTTTATGCAATACATGAGTAAGACAATATAGGGCTGACAAATAACAAGTGGCAGCTATAGCTGTTGGAATTATTTTCGTAAAATTTTGTGTAGACGGAAGAAGCAATGTCCCACACACCTCACAGAAAATTGCAATAAACATAAAAAAATAAGCTTTTGTCATTATTTTAAAATATTATTATTTATTAAATCTTCTTTTATTTCATCTAAAATAGCTGGATCATCAATTGTTGCTGGCATTTTATATTCTTCTCTATCAGCTATTTTTCTAACTGTTCCTCTTAAAATTTTTCCTGATCTTGTTTTTGGTAATCTTTTTACAACAATAGCTGTTTTAAAAGCTGCAACTGGCCCAACTTTATCCCGTACCATTTGAATACATTCCTTTGATATTGTTTCATTATCCTTTTGAACTCCTGCTTTAAGAGCTATTAAACCTATTGGCAATTGTCCTTTTAATTTATCAGCAATTCCAATAACTGCACATTCTGCAACTGATTGATGTTCTGATAAAACTTCTTCTATAGCGCCAGTTGACAGTCTATGACCCGCAACATTAATGATGTCATCAGTTCTAGACATAATCCAAATATATCCATCTTCATCTATATGGCCCGCATCATAGGTTTGATAATAACCTTCGTAGTTTGTCATATACGTTTTTTTATATCTTTCATCAGCATTCCATAAAGTTGGAAATGTTCCTGGAGGCAATGGAAGTTTTACAACTATATCACCCATTTCGTTTGGCTTAGCTATACTTTGGTCAGGCTTAATAACCTTAACATCATATCCTGGAACGGCTTTACAAGCTGAACCATACTTCGTTTTCATCATTTCAATTCCAGTACAATTAGAACTTATTGCCCAGCTAGTTTCAGTTTGCCACCAATGATCAATTACAGGTACGTTTAAAAGAGACTCTGCCCATTTGATAGTATCTGGATCTGCTCTTTCTCCTGCAAGAAATAAACTTTCAAATGAGCTTAGATCGTACTTAGAAAAAAACTTACCTTCAGGATCTTCTTTCTTAATAGCTCTAAAAGCTGTTGGAGCAGTAAATAAAGATTTTACTTTGTAGTCAGATATTATTTTCCAAAAAGCTCCAGCATCTGGAGTTCCAACTGGTTTACCTTCGAACAATACAGTTGTGCATCCTTTAAATAATGGTGCATATACAATATAAGAATGACCAACAATCCACCCAATATCACTGGCTGACCACCAAACATCATCCTGATCAATATTGTAAATATTTTTCATTGTCCACTTAAGAGCAGCAATGTGACCCCCAATATCTCTTACTATTCCTTTTGGAATTCCTGTTGTTCCTGAAGTATATAAAATATAAGCGAATTCATTTGCATTCATTTCAACGCAATCAACATTTTTTGCATTAGATAATGCTTCATCCCAACTAATTTCATTAGGAGAATTTAATTTTACTTCTTTATTTGGTCTTTGAAATAATATTATTTTTTCAATTTTATGAGATGCTAATTTTAATGCTTCATCAACAAGAGGTTTATATTTAACTGTTCTTCCAGGCTCAAAACCACACGATGCTGTAAGTAAAACTTTTGCTTTGCTATCATCAATTCTACTAGCCAATTCATTTGAAGCAAAACCACCAAACACTACTGAGTGAACTGCACCAATTCTTCCACAGGCAAGCATACCAATAACAGCCTCGGGTATCATTGGCATATAAATTATAACTCTATCTCCTTTTTTTACTCCTTGGTTTTGTAATGCTCCAGCAAATTTTGAAACTTTTTCTGTTAATTCTTTGTAGGAAAATTTTTTTTTATTACCTGTAATTGGACTATCATAAATTAGAGCATTTTTATCACCTCTGCCATTATCAATATGAATATCTAAAGCGTTATAGCATGTGTTCGTAACACCATCCTCATACCATTTGTAGAATGGAGCATTAGATCTGTTTAATATTTTTGTTGGTTTTTTGAACCAAAAAATATCATCAGCGATTTTTTTCCAAAATTCTTCAGGATTTTTTACTGATTCGTTATAAATTTTTTCAAAATTTGAATTCATCTTGTATTTTAATTTGATTTGTTTTTAGTTCAAAATTAAGTCTTAAAGTTGTATTTAATTTTAAAAAGGTAATAAAATCAATACAAATAAGAGTAAAAAAACCCTTCAATTTTCTAAATTAATTTGTTATTTAGCAGCATGCTTTGGTTCTAATGTGGAAAGAACCATAGTTTAAATTTAAACTAAAAAAAACAACTGAGAGGGAGTTTTTTATGAAAAAACTTAAATTGTTTGTTCTTGCAGCTTTAGCTCTTGTGGGCTTTTCAGGTGCAGCAAACGCAGAGACAGTGTTATTGGCTTCTGATGACTTTGTTGGAATTTCTTTTTGGATAATTTCAATGGGTATGTTAGCTGCTACAGCTTTCTTTTTCTTAGAAAGAGGATCGGTAGCTGCTGGATGGAGAACATCAGTAACAGTAGCAGGTTTAATAACTGGTATTGCATTCATTCACTACATGTACATGAGAGGTGTTTGGGTTCAAACTGGAGATTCACCAACTGTTTATAGATATATTGACTGGTTAATCACTGTGCCATTACAAATGGTAGAGTTTTACTTAATCTTAGCAGCTGTTAGAAAAGTACCTTCTGGTATTTTCTGGAGATTGTTAATTGGTTCAACAGTAATGCTTGTTGGTGGTTATCTAGGAGAAGCAGGATACATTAATGCAATGCTTGGCTTTATCATTGGTATGGCTGGATGGATTTATGTATTATATGAAATCTTCTCTGGTGAAGCTGGAAAAGCTGCAGCGAAAAGTGGTAACAAAGCACTTTCAACTGCTTTCAGCGCATTAAGAATGATAGTTACTGTAGGTTGGGCAATTTACCCATTAGGTTATGTATTTGGTTACCTAACTGGTGGAGTAGATGCTACGTCACTAAATGTGATTTACAACTTAGCTGACTTTATTAACAAAATTGCATTTGGTCTAATTATTTGGGCTGCTGCAATGAGTGGAGCTGGCGCAAGAAAGTAAATATCTAAGTAATATTTAATAGGGCGAGTATGTTTTTGCATACTTGCCCTATTTTTTTTTATCCTTATATATTAATTAATGCCTAAAATTACATACATTGAACATAACGGTAAATCTCATACTATAGAAATTGCAAATGGTTTAAGCGTAATGGAAGGCGCTGTCCAAAATAATATACCTGGAATAGATGCTGATTGTGGAGGATCAATGGCATGTGCCACTTGCCACGTTTATGTCAAAGAAGAATGGTTTAATAAATTACCAAAAAAAGAAGATGGGGAAGAAGATATGCTTGATATGGCATTTGAACCAAAAAAAAATAGCAGACTTAGTTGTCAGCTAATGGTATCAGATCAGCTCGATGGATTAGTAGTTAATCTTCCAGAAAAACAAGTCTAATGATTAAAACTGATGCATTAATTATTGGAGCAGGTCCAACTGGATTATTTACAGCACACCAATTAAAACTAATTGGTCTAAATTGTGAGATAGTTGATAATCTCGATAAAATTGGTGGCCAATGTATAGAGCTTTATCCCGACAAACCAATTTATGATATTCCAGCAGTCCCTGAGTGTACTGGGGAAGAATTAACTAATAATCTAATTAACCAACTAAAACCTTTTGATATTAAATTTCATTTAAGCGAAAGAGTAGAGGAAGTAAAAAAAAATAATGAAAATTGGGAAGTAAAAACAAACAAAGGGACAGAATTTAGTACACCAAACATAATAATAGCTGGAGGAGTTGGATCATTTGAACCAAGAAAATTTAGCCCAAAAGAATGTGAAAAATTTGAAAATAAATCAATATTTTATTCAGTAAAAGATAAGACTGTTTTTAAAGGAAAAATTGTATCAATTTTTGGAGGTGGTGATAGTGCTTTGGACTGGGCAATTGAATTATCGAAGGATTCAAAAGTAAATTTAATTCATAGAAGAGACGAATTTAGAGGAGCCCAAGCAACAGTAGATAAAATGAATGAATTAGCAAAAAATAATAAAATAAATTTATTTACAAAAAATCAACTTAAAAGCGTAAATGGTAAAGATAATTTGGAAAGTATTGAAATAGAGCATGATAATAAAGAGTTCAAAAATTTAAAAACAGATTATGTTTTAGGCTTTTTTGGATTAATTATGCAACTTGGACCAATAGCTAATTGGGGTTTAAATATTGATAAAAAAACAATTAGTGTTGATACAGAAAAATTTGAAACTAATCAAAAAGGAATTTATGCAGTCGGAGACATATGTACTTACCCTGGTAAATTGAAACTAATCTTGTCAGGTTTCCATGAAGGTGCACTAGCAGCCAGAGCATGTTTTAAATTAGCTAGACCAAATGAAAAATATAGATTTGAATTTACCACTTCTTCAAAATCCATCAAAAATAGACTCGGTGTTAAAGAGTGATTGAATTATTTTCTGCAGACACTCCAAATGGAAAAAAAATTGGTATTATGCTTGAAGAAATCAATTTTGAATATAAAGTAATAAAAGTTAACCTTTTAGAGGGTGAACAATTTAATCCTGAATTTAAAAAAATAAGTCCATTTAGCAAAATACCAGTCATAGTAGATCACGGTAATAATAAGGAAGCTATTTTTGAATCTGGAGCAATATTAATTTATTTAAGTGAAAAAAGTAATAAATTTTACGAAACTGAAGATAGATTAAAAATTAATCAGTGGTTAATGGCCCAAATGGGATATGTAGGACCTATAATTGGTCAACATCATCAATTCCATCATTACAATCCTGGAAAAAGTAAATTTGGTGAGGAAAGGTATTTTAAAATTACCAAATCGATTTATAAAGATTTGGACGAAAGGTTAGAACAATCAAAATTTCTGGCAGGCGAAAAATATTCAATAGCTGATATCGCTACTTGGCCTTGGATAGCTAGACACGAGTGGCATGATATAGGATTAAAGAATTATAAAAACCTTACAAGATGGTATCTAGAAATAGCTGATAGAGATGCAGTAATTAAAGGTTTTAATTTTATGAATAAAGGTGAAATAATTCCTAAACCTTAATCGTCTGCAAATACCTTTTCTTCTTTTTCGTGTTTTTCTTGAGCTGCAATTGAAAGGGTAGCAACGGGTCTTGCCATTAATCTTTTTAAACCAATAGGATCTCCAGTTTCATCACAAAAACCATAAGTTCCTTCTTTTATTCTTTTTAGTGCAGACTCAATTTTTGAAATTAATTTAATCTGTCTATTGATAGCTCTCATCTCAACATTTTTTTCAGTATAAGAACTTGCTTGATCGACTATATCTGCAGATGTACTGTTGTCATCCATAGAGCTGTTATAAAGAGCTTCATTGTTTGTTTTAACTAAATCAGCTTTCCAATCAGTTAATTTTTTTTTGAAAAAGGCGAGGTGTTTTGCACACATATATTTTTCTTTTTCTTTAGGAATGTATGTTTTAGAGATTTTAACCATAGTCAAATTTTAAACGAGCTGAATATATTCATGAATAAATAGGTGTCAAGAAACCATTAATTGTATAAATTAAGCAAAATGGCCATTAACAAAAATAATATAATAAAGTTTTTTTACATTTTTTTGACAATGCATTTAATTATTTGGACATTAATTCCAACATTAACAAATAATAATTTACCATTAGATACAATTGAAGCTTTAGCCTGGGGAAGTAATTTAGATTGGGGATTCAATAAGCATCCTCCAATGAGTGCATTCTTAGTTGAAATTTTTTATCAAATTTTTGGTGCACAAGATTGGGCTTATTATTTATTAAGTCAAATTTGTGTAATTATTTCTTTTTTTGTTGTTTTTAAACTTGCAGAAGAATTTTTTGAAAATAAAGTTTTTTGTTTATTGTCAGTTTTATTATTAGAAGGAATTTACTTTTATAATTTCACCACTCCTGAATTTAATGTGAACGTTTGTTTAATGCCTTTCTGGTCACTAACAGTTCTATATTTATGGAAAGGCTTTAAAGATAATAAAATTATAGATTGGTTATTACTTGGTCTATTTGCAGGATTAGGGTTTTTGTCAAAATATTTATTTATCTATTTAGGTTTAGGAATTGATATTTTTTTAATTTATATGATTTATAAAAGAAAAATTGATTTTAAATGTATTGTATCAATTATTTCCTTTTTAATAGTTTTATTGCCCCATTTAATTTGGCTAACTGAAAATAATTATATAACAATTACTTATGGACTAGATAGAACAGGCACAGGTGATCAAAATTTCTTGGATCACATAATTCATCCGTTAGTCTTTTTAGGAAAACAAGTTGGAATATTGATACCTTTCTTTTTAATGTTTTTATTTTTAAGTAATTTAAAAAGCAAATTTAACTTTAAAGATAATAAGCTCTTATTTTTATTAGCAATAAACATTGTCCCAATAGCTACAGTATTTTTAACATCTATGATTATGGGTGTTAAAATTAGAACAATGTGGATGACACCTTTTTATTTATTCTTTGGAATTTTGATAATTTATATTTTTCAATCACAAATTAATTTAAATAAATTAAAAGGCTTTACTGCAGCTTTTCTAATTTTATTTATCTTCTCTCCTTTTGCCTATGCTTATGTATCAATAACAGAAACAGACAAAAGGACAGACTACAATGGTAAAGAAATTGCTGAGTCAATTCAAAAAGAGTGGGACAAAAACTTTATTAACGAAATAAAATCAGTTGTTGGAAATGAATGGCTTGCTGGTAATTTATCTTATCATTTAAAATCAAGACCATCTTGGAATAACATGGAAATTTATTCAGATGTTGTATTTATTGGAAATGAAACAAAACCATGTAAAAATGAAAAAATAGAATCTTGGAATGGCAAGGGAAAAATACATTGTTTTAATATAGATCCACAAGTAGTTATGATAGGGGAAACAGAATGAACATAAGTGATAAATGGAAAAAAATATTATTGATTATAGCAATTGTTGCAGTAATTGAGTTTTCAGGTTTTGGGATAATTGCATCTTTGCTTAGATTAATAAGCTCTGCTAGCTAATGAAAATAAAAATATTAATACCAGTTTATAATGACTGGCAGTCAGTCTTTAAACTCCTAGAAAATATAAATTCTGAAGTTTCTAATTTAGATCATGAGTTTTCAGTAATTATTGTAAATGATGCATCAACCGAAACTAAGCCTGAATTGTCTTTTAATTTAGAAAAGTTAAATTCTATTAAAATTATAAATATGAAAGAGAACAGAGGACATGCAAGATGCAATGCTGCAGGATTAAAGCATATTTATGAAAATGAAGAATTTGATTATGTAATCCCAATGGATGGTGATGGAGAAGATAGACCTGAAGAAATAAGACAACTGGTAGACAATTTGAATTATCACCCTGATAAACCAATTGTTGGAGAAAGAATTAAAAGATCAGAGGGAATTTTTTTTAAATTTTGTTATTTTGTTCATAAGATAATAACCTCTACTTTTACAGGACAGTCTATAAAATATGGTAATTATACTTGTTTACCAAAATCAATTGTTGAGAAAATGATTAATGAAAAAGCTACTTGGAGTAGTTTTTCAGGCGCGCTTGCAAAAGTTGCAAAAGATAGAGCAACAATTCCATCTGAAAGAGGAACAAGATATTTTGGTCCTTCTAAAATGAGTTTTAAAAACTTATTAATACATTCACTTTCTATTGTAAGTGTTTTTAAAATAAACGTACTAATTAGATCAATATTATTTGTGTTAGTTTATTTATTTTTAATTCAACAAAAAATAACAATAGTAATGCTAATTCCAATTATTTTGGTTTTTGTATTAATAGTTTCAGTATTTGCTATATCTAAAAGAGAAAATTTGGACGAATTGAATAATTCATTATTAAATATCTCAAATATTGATGATTTAAAATAATGATTTTAAACTCTAAACAAGTTGATGCTTATAAGGATGATGGAGCAATAATAATAAGAGATGTATTTAAACCTTGGGTAAATAATTTAAGAGAAGGATTTGAAAAAGTTTTAAAAAATCCAGGAACACACGCACGTGAAAACACAAGTATTAATGAAAACGGTAGATTTTTTGAAGATTATTGTAATTGGCATAGAATTCCAGAGTTTAAAAAATTTGCTAAAGATTCTCCCGCAGCACAAATTGTTGCAGAAGCCACTAATTCAAAATCAATACAAATATTTCATGATCATATTTTTGTAAAAGAACCCAGCACAAGCAAACCAACTCCATGGCATCAAGATATGCCATATTATTGTGTTGATGGTGAGGATACTGGAAGTTATTGGATACCTCTCGATGAAGTTAACAAAGAAAATACTTTAAAATTAATATTAGGTTCACATAAATGGAATAAACTTATTCAGCCTACAAAGTGGTCTAATGATAAACCTTGGTATAAAAATAATAATGATTTTATGGAAATGCCGAGTATTGAAAATTTTAATAATAAAATAATGATACCTGATCTTAAACTAGGTGATGCTGTTTTGTTTAATTTCAAAATAGTTCACGGAGCATCTGGAAATAATTCTCAAGATAGACGGCGTGCTTTCTCTATGCGTTTTACAGGTGATGATGTACGTTATTTAGATCGGGGTGGAGAAACATCACCTCCGTTTACTGGCATTAATTTAAAATCAGGAGATACTTTAAGGACTGATTGGTTTCCTGTTGTTTGGAACAACTAATATATGATTAAAGTAATTCCAAAAAAAAATAAAATTGCAGCAGAAATAATATGTGATGTTAAAAATTTAAAAAGTACTGAAATAAAAAAAATTAAATCTGTATTAAACAATTGTGGAATAATTTATTTCAGAAATCAAAATCTATCTTCAAGCAATTATTTAAATTTTGCAAAAAAGTTAGGAATTCCAGCAGATTATCCAAGGTTAAAAGGTTTAAATTCCAGATATAGCAAAATAACCGTAGTTGAAAGAAAAGCTACAGATAAGGGACCAAGTTTTGGTGAGCAATTCCATACCGACTCAATTTACACAAAAAAGCCTCCTAGATTTACAATGTTGTTATCAAAATTAGTACCCAGAAAAGGTCGAGCAAATACAGAATTTTCTTCACAATATTTAGCTTATAAAAATCTACCTCATAATATAAAAAAAAAATTAAAAAATCTAAAAGCAATTTATTCTTCTGAAGGACCTATATCAGTTACATTACAGGAAAGAACAAAAGAAAAAGGTAAACAAAAAAACGAATTAATTTCTAAACATAAATTAATAAAAAAAATTAATAAAAAATTAAGTATATTTTGTAGCCCAGGTCATTTTATTGGCTTCAACAATTTAAATAAAAAAGAAGAAACAAAATTAAAAAAATTTTTATTTAAACATCAAGTTAAAAAGAAATTCCAATACTCTTTGGAGTGGGAAAAAGATCAATTAGCCATTTGGGACAATAGATCAATGTTGCACCAAGCAACTCCTTTCAAGGGCAATAGAATAATGCATAGAATTACAATATACTAAGTTAAATGAATAAATATTAGGTCTTATTTTAAGCTTGCATTTCATTAAATAAGTTAAGAAAATACTTTTATAAAATATGTCTGATAGAATTAAATATTTTCTTGAAGAAAGCAAAATGCCAAAAACTTGGTATAATATTTCAGCTGATCTTCCAAAACCACTTTCTCCAGTTCTTCATCCTGGTACACTTAAACCGATTGGACCTGATGATTTAGCTCCATTGTTTCCAATGGCACTTATTGGACAAGAAGTTTCACAAGATAGAGAAATTGAAATTCCAGAACCAGTTAGAGAAATTTATAAACAATGGAGACCTTCACCATTGTATAGAGCAAGAAAATTAGAAAAGGCATTAGATACTACAGCTAAAATTTATTACAAATATGAAGGTGTTAGTCCGACAGGAAGCCACAAACCTAATACTGCTGTAGCTCAAGCTTTTTTTAATAAAGAAGAAGGTACAAAAAAAATTACAACAGAAACAGGCGCAGGACAGTGGGGAAGTTCTCTAGCATTTGCATGTTCAATTTTTAAAATCGAACTTGATGTTTATATGGTTAAAGTTAGTTACGAACAAAAACCATATAGAAAAATGATTATGCAAACTTTTGGAGCAAATTGTTATGCAAGCCCATCAAATAGAACTCCAACAGGTAAAGCAATTTTAGAAAAAGATCCAAACAGTACTGGAAGCTTAGGAATAGCTATATCTGAAGCAGTGGAAATGGCAGCACAAGATGATAATACAAAATATTCTCTTGGAAGTGTTTTAAATCATGTATTGATGCACCAAACAATTGTTGGCAATGAAGCAATTATGCAAATGGAAATGGCTGATGATTATCCAGATATATTAGTTGGATGTACTGGTGGAGGAAGTAATTTTTCGGGATTAGTATTTCCTTTCCTTGGAAAAAAGTTTAGAGAAAATAAAGATGTTAAAGTAATAGCTTGTGAGCCAAAATCTTGCCCAACTTTAACAAAGGGTAAGTTTGCATATGATTTTGGAGATACTGGAATGCGTACTCCATTAGTTAAAATGCATACTTTAGGATCTCAATTTATGCCACCATCAACTCACTCTGGTGGTTTAAGATATCACGGCATGGCACCAATGGTTAGTCATTTAACAGATATAGGCGCAATAGAACCTAAGGCATTTGGTCAAAAAGAATGTTTCGAAGCAGGAGTAAAATTTGCAAATGCTGAAGGTATTGTTCCAGCACCAGAAGCTACTCATGCTGTTAAGGGAGCTATAGATGCTGCTCTTGAGTGTAAAAAAAATGGTGAAAAGAAAACAATTCTTTTCAATTTATGTGGTCATGGACATTTCGATATGCAGGCATATGGAGATTATTTCAATAATAAACTTTCAGATGACAAATATAATGAGGATGACGCAAATAAAGCTTTAGAAAAACTACCTAAAATTGCATAACAAAAAAATTAATCAATATTATTAATATTTATATCTAAAAAATAGAGTTGCTCTATTCAGTTCTATTAATTAAATATCTCCATGTATTTTATAAATCCATTTAAAGGTTTAAGACCCACAAAAGAAAACGCCTCATCAGTCGCCGTTTCTAGCACCGATCATTTATCAAAAGATTCTGTTGTAGATCATAAAAATAATAATTCTTGGAGTTATTTAAATGTTTTTGGAGCAGAAAATAATTCAAAGTCTAAAGAACAATTTGAATTAATGAAAAAAAAATCAATTTTAAAAAAAGATAAAAACAATTCATTTTATATCTATAAAATATCAACAGGAAAACATTCACAAGTTGGTATAGTTGGTACTGCTAAATTATCTGCTTATGACAATTTACATATCCGAGGTCATGAAGAAATTTTTTTTGAAAGATCTCAAAAAAGAATGAAACAAATGGATAATTTAAATGCACAAATAGGCCCTATATATGCTGTGTATCCTGATAATAAAGAACTTAATGATTTAGTAGAAAAAGAGTTAGTTAATTCTCCTGAATACTCCTTTGACGGAATGGATGGAAGTAAGCATGAGATGTGGGTTCTTGATGATGAAAATAAAGTTTTAAAAATATCTGATTTATTTAACTCTATAAATAGGATTTATATTGCAGACGGACATCATAGAATGGATGCATTATTGAAACTCTCAAAATTTAAACAACATAAAAACCACGATCATACCGGAAGTGAATTATATAATTATTTTATGATAGCAATTTTTCCAACAAGCCAAGCAAGAATACTTGATTATAATAGACTTGTAAAAGATTTGTATGGATATTCACCTTCAGATTTTATTAAGGAAGTTAAAAAAAAATTTAAAGTAGAAAAGCAAAGCTCTTCATACAAACCTGAAAAATCTCAAATATTTGGAATGTATTTAGAAAAAGAATGGTATTCTCTGGAACTTAAAGAAAAACCTCATCAAAATTTATTTCACATTATAAATTTAGATATAAATTTATTGCACTACTATTTATTAGAACCCACTTTAGGAATTGGAGATCCTAGGTATGATAATAGAATTGATTTTTTAGCAGGTTTTCATGGCCTTGAAGGCATTGAAAAAAAAGTAGATTCAGGCGAAGCAAAAGTTGGTTTTGCTTTATTTGCGACTCAAATGGAAAATGTGATTAATTTTGCAGATAAAAAATTAAATATGCCTCCCAAGTCGACTTGGTTTGACCCCAAACCATTGGATGGTTTAGTTGCGTATGATTTTGAATAAAATTTATTATTTCTCTTTAATAATGTGTTGCTGCGTCAATAGTTCATTATTTATTGCTAAAAAATATATATAAAAAAAATAGTGATATATTTTTTTAAAAACAAATATATCTAAAAAACTTATTTATGCAAAAACCAAGCACAAAACCTGATAATCCAAATTTTTCTAGCGGCCCTTGTTCCAAACGCCCAGGTTGGACTATAGATGCATTAAAAAATACGCCTATAGGAAGATCTCATAGACACAAGGTGTGCAAAGAAAAGTTAAATGAAGTTATTGTTAAATCAAAAAAAATTCTTCAATTACCTGATGGATACCACGTAGGAATAATGACTGGGTCGAATACTGGAGCTTTAGAGGCTGCTCTATGGTCTCTTTTAGGGTGTAAAGGTGTTGATGTCTTAGCTTGGGAAAATTTTGGAAAAGATTGGGTAATAGACATACTTGATCAATTAAAAATTAAAGACGTTAACAGCCATGTAACTGATTATGGAATTCTTCCTGATTTATCTAAGGTTAATTTTAAAAATGACGTAGTTTTTACTTGGAATGGTACAACGGCTGGTGTCAGAATTCCAAATGGTGATTGGATACCTGATGATAGAGAAGGTTTAACAATTTGTGATGCTACCTCAGGTATTTTTGCTATGGATATGGATTATAGTAAATTAGATGTAATTACTTGGTCGTGGCAAAAAGTTTTAGGAGCAGAAGCTGCCCATGGAATGATAGCTATTTCTCCTCGTACAGTTGAAAGATTAGAGTCTCATATTCCACCTTGGCCAATTCCAAAATTATTTAGATTAGCAAGTAAGAAAAAATTGATAAAAGGAATATTTGAAGGTGGAACAATTAATACCCCATCAATGATTTGTGTAGAAGATGGCCTGGATGCTTTGAACTGGGTTGAATCAGTAGGTGGTACTAAAGAATTAGTAAATATTTCAAATCAAAATTTAAAAATTGTAGAAGACTGGATTGAGAAAAGTGATAATTTCAAATTTATGTGTGAAGATAAAAGTATTAGATCCTCAACAAGTATAACTGTTTTAATAAAAGACGAATGGTTTACAAAACATAACGAAGAAGATCAAAGAGGAGTATTAAAAAAATTATTCTCACTTCTTGAAAAAGAAGGTGTTGCTAATGATATTAATGGTTATCCTAAGGCACCACCTAGTATAAGGATATGGGGTGGATCAACTGTACAAAATAGCGATATGAAAGCTCTTTTGCCTTGGATTGATTGGGCTTATAATTCTCTAAAAAATAATGCCTAAAGTTCTTATTTCAGATTCAATGAGCAATGTTGCTCAAAAAATTTTTGAAAAAAATAATATTACAGTAGATGTAAAAACAGGTTTATCAGAAGAAGAGATTATTAAAATTATTCCTGAATATGACGGTATGGTTGTGAGATCTGCAACTAAAGTTACTAAAAATATAATTGAAGCTGCAAAAAATTTAAAAGTAATTGGTAGAGCTGGTGCTGGTGTTGATAATATAGATGTCCCAATGGCAAAAGAAAAAAATATGATTGTCATGAATACTCCTGGTGGAAATGCCAATGCAACAGCTGAACATGCATTTGCTTTAATAATGTCAGTTCTTAGAAGAATTCCTTTTGCTAACGAAACAACACATAAAGGCCAATGGGAGAAAAAAAGTATCAAAGGAACAGAACTTTCAAAAAAAACATTAGGAATAGTAGGTTTTGGAAATGTAGGAGTTAGATTAAGCAATCTTGTTAAAGGTTTTGATATGAAAATATTAGTGAACTCAAAATCACTAGAGTCTAGAAAAAAAGATTATCCACATGTAGAAAATGCAAGCTTTGATGATTTGATAAGCAAAAGTGATATTATAAGTTTTCATTGTAAGGCCCCTAAGGATGGAAAACCAATGATTACCAAAGAACATTACAAAAAAATGAAGCCAACATCTTATATAATTAATGCAGCACGTGGAAATATCGTTGATGAAAAAGATTTAAATGATGCATTAAATGAAAATTTAATTGCAGGCGCTGCAGTAGATGTTTTTTCAAAAGAACCTGCAAAAGAAAATATCTTGTTTAATAATCCAAAAGTAATTTTATCACCTCATATAGCTGCTTCTACAACAGAAGCATCAATAGTTGTTGCTGAAATGGTGGCAAATCAACTTTCAGATTTTTTGCTAAAAGGCGTTAAAATTAACACAGTTTAAATTGCTCTAATCGTTGGTAGTAAATGAAAATCTGCCGTATCTATTTTAGAAGAATGCTCTCTTTTCATATTCCATCTTTTTTGAACACCAGCACTAGCAAGACTTATTGCTGACCTTCCATATCTGTAATTTGTATTATCAATTGATCTCATTAAACTATTTATTTTTTCATCTTTTTCTGATGAAAATAAATTCTTTTTTCCATCATCATTTGAAAGTCCTGTTAGTAATACACCTGCTTTTTGATAACGGTAACCATTTTTGAAAATAGTTTCTAAAGCAAATAATGCAGTTTTAACTATTTCGATACTATTATTTGTTGAAATTGGAAAATCAATTGTTTTTGAATTTGAATAATATCCAAACTTACTTTGGAAAGGACTTGTTCTAATAAAAATAGTTATTGATTTTGCAATTAAAGATTCTGATCTAATTTTTTCTGAAGCATTTAAACAATAATTTGCAATAGCTTCTTTTAGTTCTTGAAATTTTTCTACCCTTTGGCCAAATGAACGTGACACTACACAGCTCTTTCTTTTCGATATAGTTTTTTCAAGGCCAATACAAGGAATGCCTCTAAGTTCCATTGCGGTTCTAGAACTTAAAACATTAGAACTTTTTTTAATCCAAGTATTAGACATATTTTTTAATTGCTTAGCATTATAAATTCCATTTTGGTGATAAAATTTAGTTAACTGCCTTCCAACACCCCAAACATCATTTATTTCTACTTTTTCTAGTATTGGATCAATATTTTCAATTCCAATTAAACTTGTAACTCCAGATTCTTTTTTTTTAGCAATATGATTTGCAACTTTACTTAAGGTTTTTGTTTTAGCAATTCCAATACTTGTTGGAATACCAGTCCATTGTAAAACTGTACTTCTAATTTCTTTTCCAACATTCTCTATTTCATCATCAGGAAAATTTGATAAATCTAAAAAAGCCTCATCAATTGAATAAACTTCCATATCAGAGTTGAAACGTTTTAAAGTTCGCATCACTCTTCTTGAAATATCTCCATATAAAGAGTATCCAGATGAAAAAACTTGAACGTTGTTTTTAATAATAATATCTTTTGCTTTAAAATAAGGTTCTCCCATTTTTATTCCTAATGCTTTCGCTTCATTAGATCTTGAAACAATACATCCATCATTATTTGATAAGACAACAACAGGTTTTTTTCTTATTTTAGGATTAAATAATCTTTCACATGAAACATAGAAAGAATTACAATCAACTAATGCTATTTTTTTAGTATGTTGAATGTATGACATAAGTTACAATTCCCCAAATAAAAATATCTTCTTCTTCGTTAATTAAAATTCTATCCTCAAAATTTTTAGAGCCAGATGTCAAAAATTTTTTATCTCTCTCTTGAACAAAACTTTTAACCACAAGTTCATCATGAACATTTGCTATAACTGTTGAAAAGTTTTTTGGCGTTAAGCTTTTATCAACCAGCAACAAATCTCCATCATTAATGCCAACATCAACCATTGATTTTCCTTGAACTCTTATGATGAAAGTTGCTGGAACATTTTTGATTAAATGAACATTTAGATCGATATCTTCCTCAATATAATCTGTTGCAGGAGATGGAAAGCCCGCACCAGCTTTGTGTAAATAGTAAGGTATTGTTAGCTTCATAAATGTTCTTCTTTTGTTCTAATTAATATATAAGTTATTCAGTAGTGTCAATCAGGTTGTATTTTGAGTCTGTAAGTGAATCAAAAGTGAATCAAAAGGTGAACATTGAAACCACATTTTGTGGCCTTGTGGATAACTTTAACTAGAGATAGTTTACAGTTAATCAAAGAAATGAACAATAATAAAAAATTAAAGGGCGGATGTATTTGTGGACAGGTTAAGTATCATATTACAGAAGAACCTTTGTTCACACAAGCTTGTCATTGTAAAGATTGTAAAGTTTTAACTGGGTCTTCGTATGTTGTAAATTCAAGTATTTTAGAAAATACTTTAATTGTAGAAGGTGAAGTTTCATCAACTGAACTTAAAGCAGGAAGTGGAGCCTCATGTAAAACATATTTTTGTACTAAATGCGGTGCATATTTATACGCTGATTACGACTCAGCTATTAAAAGGTTAACATTAAGAACCAAAACTTTAGATAACTCAAAAAAATTTCCTCCTCAAGTGCATATATTTATAAAAGACAAAGATCCATGGTTAAACTTATCAGAGGATGTTATTTGTTTTACAGAAATGTATGATCCAAAAAAAATATGGCCAGAAGAAAGTTTAAAAAGATATAGTAAATATTTAAAAGATAATTCTAAATAATTAATTTTAAGGAGATTAAAATATGAAAAAGTTAAATTGTCATTGCGGAGGAGTAGAGGCAGAGGTTAATGTTTCTGAAAAAGGATTTGAAAAGATTATGCGTTGTAATTGTTCTATCTGTAAAAGAAAAGGATATATTATAGGTGTTGTTGGACCTGATGACTTTAAGCTAGTTAAAGGAGAAGATCTTTTAACACTTTATCAATTTAAAACAAAAACTGCTCAACATTATTTTTGTAAAGTTTGTGGTATTCATACTCACAATAGACCAAGAAGTAATCCAAAAATATATGGAATAAATATTGCTTGTATTGAAGGTATTAAACCGTTTGAGATAGAAAATGTTCCAGTAAACGATGGAGAAAACCATCCTTTAGATCAAAAAAAATAATTTTCATATGCAGTCGACTATCCAGTGCTTTAATAAAGTAAAAAAAGATTGTTTTAACTTTATAAACTCACAAGAAACAAAATCAAATAAATTTAAAGATAAAAATAAGATGATTAAATCTTATTTAATACCCATATGTTTTTGGATTGCAAAAAAAATAAATAAAAACTCGCCGTTGATTATTGGTCTAGCAGGAGGCCAAGGAATAGGAAAGACTACAATAACTTCAATAATATCTTTGATATTAAAAAAATACTTTAAACTTAAAGTTTTTAAAATTTCAATTGATGACTTTTATAAAAGTAGAAACGAAAGAAAAAAACTATCCACAAATAAACATCCTTTGTTAATGATAAGAGGAGTGCCAGGAACTCATGATTATAAAATTATTTATGAATTTTTTAAAAAAGTTAAAAATAAAAAGTTTAGTAAATTAAGATTACCAAAATTTGATAAATCTAAAGATGATAGGTGTAATAAAAAACTATGGTATAAAATTAATTCAAGGCCGGATGTAATTATTTTAGAAGGATGGTGCGTTGGTGCAAAAGCTCAAAAAAATTCACAGCTTTCAAAACCAATAAATAATTTAGAAAAAATAAAAGATCCATATTTGGTTTGGAGAAATTATGTTAATATTCAATTAAAAACGCATTATAAAAATTTATTTAAACACCTAAATGAAACAATTTATCTTAAAGCTAATAATTTTAGAGTGCTTCAAAAATGGAGAATAAAACAAGAAAAAACACTTTGGTTAAAATCAAAAAATAAAAAAAATTTAAAAATTATGAATAGAGGTGATATAATAAAATTTATGCAAACTTACCAAAGAATTACTCAAAATATGTTTAAAGATGCGCCAAAATATGCCTCGATAGTAATGAAATTAAATAGTAGTCATCAAATTAATTCAATTAAATTTAAATAAATGAAAAAAATAATTTTAATTATAATTTCTTTAATACTTTTTATACCCAATGTGTTTGCAGTAACACTTTCTGAGGCACTTACTGAAGCTTATAAAAACAATCCTGAATTAAATGCTGAAAGAGAAAATATAAAAGTTTCTGAAGAAGATTTAAATATTTCAAAAGGAGACTATCTTCCAACTTTAACTTTGAGTGGAAGTAAAAGTAAAGAAGATACCAATAAATTAACAAATCAAACAGGAGGAGATGCAACAGTTACAGATGTAGATCCTCAGTCAACTTCAATAACGATAGAACAAACATTGGTAGATTTTAGAAGAGGCGCCGAGCATGAAAAAAATAAAATTGGAATTAATCTTGCGAAAGCAAAATTGTTAAAAAAAGAACAAGATATTTTATATAAAGCTATAGAAGCTTATACAGGGTTAATTTTAGCAAATGAAAAATTTGAAATTAATAAAACGAATGCTAATTTGTTGGAGAGACAAGTTGAAACTGACAGTATTAGACTTGAAAGAGGACAGGTTACACTTTCAGATGTTGCACAATCTGAATCATCTTTAGCAGAAGCGCAGGCAAAAGTAATACAAGCTCAAAACGAGGTTTTAACCAGTAAGCTTAATTATGAAAATATAATTGGACCTCTATCGAGCTCTAATTTATTAAAAAAGAATTCTACAATTAATTTTGTCATGCCGCAGAATTTAAATTCAGCAATTGAAATATCAAAAAAAAATAATCCAGATTTAAACATTGCCTTGTTAGAATATGATCAATCTGAAAAAGATACAATTATTGCGAAATCAGATTTATCACCAACTGCAAAACTTTCTTTTGAAAGATCCTATAGCGATGATTTAAGTTCTACATACGATGAAAGGGAAAAAGATATTTTAAAGGCAACAGTATCCTGGCCTTTTTATTCTGGTGGGAAAAATAGAGCTAAATATAAAAAAAATAGAAATTTACAAAATAGAAAAAGATTACTTCTAGATAACACAACTAAGTCAAATGAAACAAATGTTGCAAGTGCTTGGTCAAATTTTCAATCTAGTAAAAGTTTATTAAATTCAGTTGAACTACAAGTTAGAGCTGCAGAAATTGCAAATGAAGGAATTACTGCTGAATATGAAAGTGGCATTGGAAGAACCACTCTAGAAGTTATTCAATCAAATTCTTTTTTGCTAAATGCTCAAATTTCATTAGCTAATTCAGAAAGAAACTATCTACTTTCCCAATTCAATCTTTTAAAATCAATAGGATTGCTTAATAGTGACTATTTAAAAATCAAATAAATCATGGTTTTTTGAGTTAAAAAAACATTTTTATTGCCAATGAGAACAAAATGTGTACATTTAAAACATGATTCGAATGTTAAAAAACGTAAAAAAAAAGGCAAAAAATGACTAAAAATAACTTAAAAGTGGTGAAATCCACTAAAGATAAAGAATTGGAAAACAAAGAAAAAGATAAAGCTCTAGAAGCAGCAATTAGCCAAATTACAGATAATTTTGGAAAAGGATCTGTGATGAAGCTAGGTCAACAAAAAGCTATGGATGTTGAGTCTATTTCAACAGGATCTTTAAGCTTAGACCTTGCGCTTGGAATTGGAGGATTGCCAAAGGGTAGAATTGTTGAAATTTATGGACCAGAATCTTCTGGAAAAACAACGCTTGCTTTGCAAGTTGTAGCCGAAGCTCAAAAAGCAGGTGGTATTTGTGGATTTATTGATGCAGAACACGCATTGGATCCTGTTTATGCAAAAAAATTAGGCGTTGATACTGAAGAACTATTTATTTCTCAGCCAGACACTGGTGAACAAGCCTTAGAAATTACTGATACTTTAATTAAATCAGGATCAATGTCTGTTATTGTTATTGATTCTGTTGCAGCATTAACACCAAGAGCTGAAATCGAAGGAGAGATGGGAGATCATCATGTCGGCCTTCAATCAAGATTAATGAGTCAGGCATTAAGAAAACTAACTGGTTCAGTTTCAAGAACAAACACAATGGTTATTTTCATTAACCAAATTAGAATGAAAATAGGGGTAATGTTTGGAAGTCCAGAAACAACCTCAGGAGGAAATGCGTTGAAATTTTATTCATCAGTTAGAATGGACATAAGAAGAATAGGTGCCATCAAAGATAAAGAAGAAATTATTGGAAATGCAACTAGAGTAAAAGTTGTTAAAAATAAAGTTGCACCACCATTTAAAGTAGTTGAATTTGACTTAATGTATGGAAAAGGAATAAGCAAAACTGGCGAACTGATTGATCTTGGGGCAAAAGCAGACATCGTTGAAAAATCAGGCGCTTGGTATGCTTACAAGGGTGAAAAAATTGGCCAAGGAAAAGAAAATGCAAAATTATTTCTTGAACAAAATCCTAAGGCTGCAGCAGAAATAGAAATGGCGATTAGAGAAAAAGCTGGTCTTATTTCTAAAAAAATTGAAGGTAATCCAATTGAGAAAGAAAAAGCAGAATCTACAGAGGAAGTACCTACAAAAAAAAATTAGCAAATAACTTTTAGTTATTAAAAGGCGCTCTTTTGGGCGCCTTTTTTCCCTATAGATATATAGACATCATATAAAAAAGCTGTATTTTATAAATATGGCAGACAAAACACTTAATGAAATAAGAAATACTTTTCTCAAATATTTTGAGAAGAATGGTCATAAAATTGTGGAGTCTAGTAATTTAGTTCCAAATAATGATCCAACACTAATGTTTGCAAACTCAGGAATGGTTCAATTTAAAAATGTTTTTACTGGGTTAGAAAAAAGAGATTATAAAACAGCAACCACATCTCAAAAGTGCGTAAG
>CABXCB010000003.1 GCA_902510635.1 uncultured Pelagibacteraceae bacterium | reverse complement strand
CCTATATTATACTTTGCCTCAAATAATGAAAGTTTAGTTGTTGCTGATAATTTAGCAAATTTTTATGCACTAGATATTAATGATGGAAGTTTAATATGGTCAAATAGAAATTCTGCTCCTTTTAATTCTCAGATAAAGATTCATAAAGATAAGTTTTTTGTAATTGATTTTGAGAATGTATTAAGGTGCATTTCAGTTAAAAATGGAAAAGAGCTATGGAACTATAAAACTGAAAAATCATTTATTAAATCCCAACAAAAACTTTCACTAATTATATATGAAAATAAATTAGTTTTCATAAACACTTTAGGAGATTTAAGTTCTATAGATATAAATACTGGGCAATTACTTTGGCAAACTCCTACTCAAAGCAGTGAAATATATGAAAATTATTTTTCACTTAAAAACTCAGATTTAATTTATAGTAATAAAACAATTTATTTTTCAAATAATAAAAATGAATTTTTTGCAATTGACTCTAATAATGGGGTCATCAAATGGAAACAATCAATTAACTCTAATTTAAGACCTACCTTTGCAGATGGTATAGTTTTAACTATTTCGTTAGAAGGTTATTTTGTAGTTGTTGATTCAAGAAATGGAAATATTTTAAGAATCACAAGTATATTTGATCAAATAAAAAATTATAAAAAAAAAAATATTAAGCCAGAAGGATTTATAGTTACAAAGAATAAAATATATTTGAGTTTAAATAATGGATCATTAATTATTATTGATATCTTAAGCGGAAAACCAATAGATGTTATTAAAATTGATAATGAAAAAATTTCTAGACCTTATATTTTGCATAATGATATGTTTATCGTAAAAGATAATGCTATCTTAAAATTAAATTAAAATGTTATTAAAACTTCTTTCAAAATTAGGAAGAAAAAAAACTGTATTAGATAGAGGTCCTTCACATCCAAAATTTTTTGAAGCAAAACCTTGGTTAAATAGGTATTATATTTTATTTAGACATCGTCCAAAATGGTTTCCGTTTAATTTTATAATTCATGAAATGCTTGATGATGATCATGGAGATGGAGTTCATAATCATTTATGTCCTTACATTACTATAATAATTAGAGGAGGATACTGGGAAACTAATAAAAAAGGAAAACATTGGAGACCACCTGGTTATATTGGTTTTAGATCTGCAAATAATTTCCATAGAGTTGATTTAAAACCTGGTACAAAACCATTGACTATATTTATTCCTGGTCCTTTTGGATTTAGAAAAGGTCCTAGGTCAGAATATGGAATTGATTTTAAAACTAAAATTAAATGAATGGATTGTAGGACCATTGTAAAATAGCTTGTCTTTGTCTTCTCCTGCATCCCAAATCATTTTTTTCACAATTTTTTTCTATTGCTAAAACGTGTCTTCTAAAGTTTTTCCACCTTTTTATTTGAATTTCATCTATGTTTGGAATTCGTCTTCCATTGCAAAATCTACAGTACCATTGAAACCAACCCAAAGGATCTTCTTTAAATATCCATCCTTTTTCAATCCAATGTTCTCTTGATAATCCTGATTTAATCCCAAAACGGTTTAAACTTTCATCAAAACTTTTACTAAGCTTAGCATTTATAAACCATGATTTCGGAAATTCATTTATTTTTGAACCAAAATATGAACCACCAAACACTCCTAATTCTAGCATTTTCTTAGGTGTAAGTTGTGGTTTAAAAATTTTGTAAAAATTTAAATCTACTTTATTTTTTTTATATATTTTTTTCATTTTATTGATTTAATAATTTTTGATACAGTTCTTCATCTGCATCTCCTTCACATCCAAATAGTAGTACATTAGATCTTTCATTAAGATCAATTTTTTCTCTAATTTGAGAATTGTTACTCATACCAACTAAACTTACAATTCCTGGGGTTGAGCACTCTCCACCAACAATTTTTTCATCACTAAATTCACAATTTGCAAGGGATTTGACCGTTTCAGAGATATAATTATCTGAAACAGTAACACAATAATTTACTGAATTTTTTAATATTTCCCAAGGTAGTAACGATACTTCATCACAGGACATTCCACCCATTAAACTTTCTTTATTAATAGAAATTTTTTCTATATTACCAGTTTTGATACTTTCTAAGACGCATGCAGCGCTATCGGGCTCTACTATAATAATCTTAGGAATTTTATCCAAATATTTAGCTACACCAGCTACCATTGCTGCTGCCATTCCTCCTACACCTGCTTGAAGAATTATATGTGAAATTTGTTCATTATTTATCTGGTCAGAAATTTCTTTCATCATCACCGAGTAACCAGCCATAGTTAATCTTGGTACTAATTTATAATCTTCCCATGCAACATCTTGGACAATTTGCCAATTATTTTTTTTTGATTGATTAATACACTCTTTTAAAGAGTTATCATAATTTCCTTTTACTCTTATAACTTCGGCACCAAAGCTTCTCATTACTTCAGCTCTAAATTCACTTACATATTCACTGATAAATATTTTGCACTCTAGTCCTAATTTTTGAGAACCCCATGCCACTGATCTTCCATGATTTCCAGCTGTAGCTGTAGAAATAATTATATCTTTATTTCCATTTGTTACTTTTTCAACTGCATAAGCACCACCTAACGCTTTAAATGATTTTAAATGAAATCTTTTTGATTCGTCTTTATAAAAAATTTTATTAATTTTTAATCTTTTATTTAATTTATTTAATGAAATAAGTGGAGTAGGGCAATAGTTATCCCAATTTGAAATTACCTTATAGGCTTGATCAATATCTTTAGAAGAAAGTATTTTTAAAATTTCTTTTTTATTAAAATTATTATTTTTATTGATTAAAAAGCTTGTATAATTCCATTTTGACACTTCAGATTTTGATGACATTACTTAACAATCTAAAGTATTATTTTTTTCCCATTCTGTGACAGGACTTTTTTTATCAAAAGTATCGTTTTGATCAAAATCTTCAATTTCTTTTCTTTTTAATTTTAAGTAACTATTAATTACGTCATCACCAAAGG
This sequence comes from uncultured Pelagibacteraceae bacterium, assembly GCA_902510635.1. Taxonomy (GTDB): domain Bacteria; phylum Pseudomonadota; class Alphaproteobacteria; order Pelagibacterales; family Pelagibacteraceae; genus Pelagibacter. The sequence continues at coordinate 45,798 of CABXCB010000003.1, read as the reverse complement.
CTTCTCTTAAAATTTTATTTTCATCTAATTCATCAAGAGACTCCTCAATTTCATTTGGTAACTTTTCTAGATTAGGATAATTTTTATAATCTGTATACATGTTACATGTTAAGGGTTCACCAGGATCAGTTTTATTGTTTAATCCAAATAATCCTGCAGCTATCACTCCTGCTTGTAAAAGATATGGATTAGCAGATCCATCCATTAATCTGAGTTCAAATCTTCCTGCATCTGGAATTCTAATCATATGTGTTCTATTATTACCAGTATAAGAAATACTACTTGGTGACCAAGAGGCGCCAGATTTAGTTGCTGGAGCATTAATTCTTCTATAGCTATTTATAGTAGGATTAAACAATGAAGATAAAGATCTTGCATTTTTTAATAAACCGCCAACAAAGTGATATGCAGTTTTACTAAGTCCATACCTATCACCTTCATCTAAAAATTTATTTTTTTTTCCGTTCCAAAGTGATACGTGAGCATGACAGCCATTGCCTGTTAAATTTTCAAAAGGTTTGGGCATAAATGTTGCTCTTAATCCATGTTTTTCAGCAAGACTCTTAACCATAAATTTAAAAAAAACATGTCTATCCGCAGTAACCAAGCTATCATCATAATCCCAATTCATTTCAAATTGTCCATTAGCGTCCTCATGGTCATTTTGATAAGGTTTCCAGCCCAATTCAATCATGCTGTCACAAATTTCTTTAATTAATTCATATCTTCTCATCAGAGCGGATTGATCGTAGCAAGGTTTAGATTGAATATCCCTACTATCCGCAATAGTTGAACCATCTTGCGAAATTAAAAAATATTCGCATTCAACACCTGACTTCATCTGTAAGTTTAATTTATCTAACTTCTTAATTTGATTTTTTAGCATAACTCTAGGTGATGCTTTAACTTGTTTTCCACCCATCCATAAATCTGAAGCCAACCATCCAACTTCTTTATTCCACGGTAATTGTATTAAACTATCTGGATCTGGTACTGCAAACATATCAGTGTCAGCAGGTGTCATATCTAGCCAAGTTGCAAAGCCAGCGAAACCAGCACCATTTTTTTGCATTTCTCTTATTGCTTGAGCAGGAACAAGTTTTGATCTTAAAACTCCAAATAAATCCACAAAACTTATTAAGAAATATTTTATTTTTTTTTGCTTTGCCAATTTTGAAAGATCTTTTGCCATATATAATTTTAGTTAAATAAATTAATAATTTTATCTTTGTAGTACATTAGATTAATTACTACAAATATTATTATCGCTAAGATGATGCCATACTTTGATTTTGGCCAAGCAATTCTTGACATTTTTTCTGGAGTTTTATTAATATTTTCTGATTTTTTTTCGTCCATAATAAATAAGGGCGCATAATTATATGCGCCCTTTATTTTTATTTTAATTACCCGTCGGTAACATTACTTTTCCAGTCATTTGAACCAGGTCTTCTTTTAGCTATTGCATCCGATTTGCTTTTCTCTTGCATATTCGAAATGAAATGCCAACCTATCCAAAGTACCACTAGAACAAGAACTAAAATTCCTTCAGTTCCTACACCAGGGTAAACTGGCCCTTGCACTTCAGCAGCGCTAAGGTGATCTATCCAATTTGTAACTGTTGCCATATGTTTCCTCCTTTACCTTGAGGATGACGCAACAGCTTTTTCTTCGCTCTTTGCATCTTCCATTATTGTATAGTCTAGACCAGCTAATTCTACTTCTCTTGGAATTCTAAGTTTACCCATTCCATGAAGTATCTTAGCTAATATATAACCTGGTAAGAAACCAAGTACACCAAACATAATTATTGCGCCAATAAACATTCCCAAAGGATTTATTGGAGCATAGTCTGTTCCTACCCACATAGATCCTACACTATAACCCGATGAAGGATATCCGTTTAGAACAAAACCACAAATTATAAGTCCAGCGACACCGGCATAACCATGTACTGCAACAGCACCAACTGCATCATCAATTTTGAACTTACGTTCAACCCAGTAATGCAATTTGTATGCTACCCATACTCCAACCATAGCAATTATGAATGATTGAATTGGATGATATAAATCATTTCCTGCAGAAGCACATATTATTCCAGCTAGTCCACTTGAGTATGTCCAGAAAGGATCTCCTTTAGATATAAGATATCCGGCCATTAAACCTCCAGATAACGACATCAAGAAGTTCATTGTGATTGCACCTAACGTTGTTGGTGTTACGTAAATGTTAGTTGCTGTCCAGAAAGTTACTCCTTCCATTCCATATTCAGGTCCTAGATCGAAAATTGGTATATTACACGCTGCATAGAATCCCCAGAAACCAGTATAAATTAAGAATAATCCAATAGTTACTAACCATGGATTTCTTGGTCCTATATTTCTAGGTTCGCCGCTAGATGAGAATTTTCCTATTCTTGGTCCTAAAACTGCTAGCACCCCAAGAGCAAATCCTCCTGCTACTGCGTGAATAACACCAGATGCATAAGCATCATGGTATCCCAATATTTTTAACATCCAACCATCAAAATGCCATCCCCAAGCAGCATCAATTACCCAAAAACATGAGCCAATTGCTATTGCTAAAATACCGAATGCAAATGTTGTAATTCTTTCAATTACCGCACCTGAAACGATAGAGGCAGCAGTCCATGAGAATAATAAGAACGCAGCCCAGAATACACCGCTGATACGGTCATTCAAGTTTGTTCCCATTAAGTCACTAGTTGGTACATACCAAGCTGCACTAAAAGCAGATTCATCTGTAATCAATGCCGCACTTTCATTCATTATAGAAGGTGCTAAACCTGGTCCTGTTGGAAAAGCCCAATATATCCACCAACCAAATAAAAACCAAGTTACTGTTACCAAAGGTATCAGCATCGTGTTTTTCATTAATGTGTGTTGGTGATGTTTATATCTAGAGGCTCCAACTTCATACATACAGAAACCTACGTGGATCAGAAACATAAGTACCACTGTTATCCAGTAGTAGAACTCTGTAAATATGGTAGTCAATGCTGTAAGTTGATCAGTCATTGCCTTCCTCCTTTACTTTGTTAATTTAAACTAACTAAGTGGGATTCTAGATATTAGCAAAGGTTATGACAATAGTTAAAAAGTCTGTTTTTTATGGATTTTATATCCATTGCACAACCTGGGGTAGATGAATTTATTTTAGATTTTAAAATTTTCTGTAAGCTTTTTTTAAATCAACCAAAGGATGGTTAGGAGACATTTGAAATTTAACAAGAAGTTCTCTTGCTATCATATCTCTGTCTTGTTGATTGTTTGGAAGTTTAATTTTTTTTGGAATTGTGACCCATCCATTAGCATTTCTATCAAATACAGCTGGTCTATCTTCTTCATAACCCATATGCACATCTTCAAGCCAGTTTAGATCATCCCATCCCATTGCTTCAATATATTTTTTTAAAAATGGAGTAAGTCTTTTGTAATCAGGTAATAAGTTTACATCGTAACGATACCCGATAGTTTGACCTATCATTTTTTCTCTAGCAGATTCTTTCTTTTTTCCTAGTTGACCTTTTACTTCTTTATCTTTTGATTTTTTCTTTTTATTTTTTTTTTTAGCCATAATTATCCTTAAATTTTATGAAAGTCGTCAACTCCTACCGTATGATTTGTTCCCGATAACGGAACTTTAGCTAAAGCAGATGCTTCCATAGTTAATGCCGCTAAATCTTCAGGTTCCAATGAATGGATATTAGTTTTACCACAAGCTCTTGCTAATAATTGAGCCTCCAAAGTCATTGCATGTAAATAATTGTATACTCTTAATGCTGCATCATCAGGGTTTAATCTTTTTCTTAGTTTTGGATCTTGAGTTGCAACACCAACTGGACAACGACCAGTATGGCAGTGATAACAATGACCAGCGGGAACACCCATTTCTTTTTCAAAATTAGACTCTTCAATTTCTTTATTACAGTTAAGAGCAACCATTGCACCCGTTCCAATTGCAATAGCATCAGCTCCTAAAGCTAAAGCTTTTGCCATGTCAGCACCATCTCTAACGCCACCAGCATAAATAAGTGTTACTTTTCCTGTTTTACCAACATCATCAATTGCTCTTCTGGCTTCTCTAATAGCAGCAATTCCAGGAATACCTGTGTTTGCAGCTGCTATGTGAGGTCCAGCTCCAGTCGATCCTTCCATTCCATCTAAGTAGATTGAATCTGGATCACATTTTGCAGCCATACGAACATCATCATAAACCTTAGCTGCACCAAGTTTTAACTGAATTGGTACTTTGTTTTTAGTTAATTCTCTAAGCTCTTTAACTTTTAAAGATAAATCATCTGGTCCTAACCAGTCAGGGTGTCTTGCAGGTGATCTTTGATCAATACCTGCTGGTAAAGATCTCATTTCAGCTACTTGATCAGTAACTTTTTGACCCATCAAGTGACCTCCCATTCCAACTTTTTGTCCTTGACCTATGAATACTTCTATTCCATCTGCTAACTGAGCATGATGAGGATTAAATCCATATCTAGATTGAATACATTGATAATACCATTTTTCAGAATACCTTCTTTCATCAGGTATCATCCCACCTTCACCAGAACAAGTGGCACTACCCGCCATTGTTGCACCTCTAGCTAAAGCTGTTTTTGCTTCATAAGAAAGAGCACCGAAACTCATACCCGTTATATAAACTGGAATATCTAATTCAATTGGATTTTCACATCTTGGACCGATTACAGTTTTTGTTTCACATTTTTCTCTATAACCTTCAATTACAAATCTTGTTAATGTTCCTGGTAAGAATACCAAATCATCAAATGTTGGAATTTTTTTCATCAAAGCCATTCCACGCATTCTGTATCTTCCTAGTTGCGCTTTAATATGTATGTCGTCGATTACTTCTGGAGTAAAAATAGAATTATATCCTAGTAAACTTTTATTTCTTTTTGCAAACTCACCTTTACCGTTAGAGTGACCGTTAGCTTTTCCATTTTTCTTTTTTGCCATTATATAGCTCCTTTTTTTTCAGTAGGTTCTAATGCATCATAGTTCCAAAGTTTTTTACCGGATACCACTTTAGTCATTTTCGATACATCAAAGTTTTCACCAATTTCAGCTACTTTAAGTTTTCTCTTTAACCAATCCATATCATCTTTTGTCATAGGAGATTCTACCGCATCACTTCCAAATGAGCCAATTTTTCCACCAATATAAATTGTTCCGTCATACATAGAGTCGCCAAGGTTAATTCCTACATCACCCAATATAATAATTCGCCCTCTTTGCATCATAAATCCTGTAAAAGCTCCAGCATCTCCACCTATAATTATTGTTCCACCTTTTTGGTCAATACCAGTTCTTGCACCAACGCTTCCTTTGCAAACTAAATCACCACCTCTAATAGCTGCACCAAAACAAGATCCTGCATTTTTTTCAATTACTACTTTACCAGCCATCATGTTTTCTGCACAAGACCAGCCAACACGTCCGTTTACTCTAACCATTGGTCCATCTATTGAACCAGCACCGAAATATCCTAAACTTCCTTCAAAAATCAAATTAAGTTTATTTAATATTCCAACACCCAAACTATGTTTACCTTGTGGATTTTTAATTACTATTGTTCCATAACCTTCACTCATTAAGCTGTCAATTTTGTTGTTTGCTTCTTTACATTCCATATTTTTAACATCAAGTTCTGTTCTTTTATTGAAATCTACATCATAAGTTCCCCAATAGAAAAAATTTTCAGCTTCGTCCGGGTTAAAGAATTTTTGTTGAGTTTTTCCAGTTAAAACCTCAGTGTGCATACCCATAGATTGAGCTTTTGTTTTTTTATCACCTGTTTTTAAGTTTGCCATACTTTTACCTCTCCATCAAAAGGATCATAAGTATCTATTTCTTGTGGAAGAATAGATCTAATTGCTATTTCTTCTGATCCCATAGCAACTAAGTCATCAGATTCATATAATACTAGTGGCTTTGCTGCCATAGTATCTTTGGCCATACCCAAAGAATCTTTTGTTGCAACAAAATATGTAAATACACCGTCAAGTCCAGATAAACTCTCTTTCATTCCCTCTTCTAAACTTGCTCCATTTCTCATTCTTTCAGCAAGAAAAACTGCAATTAATTCAGAGTCACACTCTGACATAAAACGCATACCTTTATTTTCAAGAAGCCTTCTGTTATTCCAATAATTTGTTAATTGTCCGTTGTGTACTACAGAGACATCAGCAAAAGGGTAGCCCCAAAAAGGATGAGCTGATTTAATATCAACACCAGACTCAGTAGCCATTCTTGCATGACCTATACCATGAGTTCCTTGTACTTTGTTTAAACCATATCTTTCTGATACCGCAGTTGCATCACCAAGGTCCTTTATAAGTTCTAAAGATTTTCCAATTGAAAGTATTTCTACACTTTCGATACTTTCAATAGCTTTAGAAAAATCCATTAAATCTTTATCAAATTTCATTTCATATCTATAAGAATATGGGGTTAGTTTTTCATCTTTAACAACAATAGCTCCCAATTCAGAAAGTTTTTTATCTACAGTTTTTTTTCTTTCGTTGTAAACACTTTCATCTTCATTTACTGAACTACTTCCTTCTCCAACATTTTCACCCACTTTAAATCTTAGTATAAAGTTTTGACCATCGTTATTTGCATATAGAGCATACCCAGTTGAGTCTGGGCCTCTATGCTTTAAAGCTTGTAGCATGCTTTGCAATTCTTCACCTACGTTTGAAGATTTACCTCTATGAATTAGTCCCGCTATTCCGCACATAATTTTTTTCCTTATACTAATTTGTTTATGGAAGACAATCTAAATAAGTATCAAGATCCCATTGAGTTGTAGCACCTAAAAATTTCTCCCATTCATCATTTTTATACCAATGGAAAACTTTGTACATTTCATCAGGCATTGCAGATTGAATAACTTTATCTGCAGCCAATTGCTCTAATGCTTCCCCAAGGCATAATGGTAGCTTTTTAACATCTTTACCAGCCTTTTGAGCTTCATAAATATTTCTTGATTCAGGTTTTCCAGGATCAATATTATTTGTAAGTCCATCATCAAACGCTTTTAGTAATCCTGAGCCCATTAGATATGGATTATGCATTGAGTCTACTGATCTATACTCAAACCTTCCTGGAGCAGAAACTCTTAATCCACAAGTTCTATTTTGATATCCCCAATCAGCATAAACTGGAGCCCAAAAACCCTGATCCCATAATCTTCTATATGAATTTACAGTAGAAGAACCAATTGCTGTTAATGCTCCCAAGTGTTTCATGACACCACCAATTGATTTTAAACCAACTTTACCTGGCAATTGAACATCTTTTGTATCAGGCATAAAAGTATTAGTTCCACCTTCAACATATGTAAAAACTTCATCAATACCGGGTAATGATTTATGACCTAATTTATTTACTTTATCTTTTCCGCCTGTCCATAAAGACATGTTAGTATGACAACCACTAGCAGAAACACCCATGAATGGTTTCGTCATAAAGCAAGCTATCAAGTTAAATTCTCTTGCAACTTGTGCACAAATTTGCCTGTAAGTAGAAAGTCTATCAGCATTTCTTAAAACATCATCATACATCCAGTTTAATTCCAACTGTCCTGGTGCATCTTCATGATCTCCTTGGATCATATCAAAGCCCATTGCTCTAGCGTATTCCATCACTTTCATGAATACAGGTCTCAAAGATTCAAATTGATCTATGTGATAACAGTATGGTTTTGAAAAACCACTGCCAGTAGGAGTACCGTCTGGATTTTTTGTTAACCACATCATTTCTGGCTCTGTTCCAACTCTTAACTGATAACCATGTTTCTTTTTAAATTCTTTAGCATGTATTCTTAAATTTCCTCTGCAATCTGAAGTTAAGTGTCCACCTGGATTGTCTCTTTCTTCTCTATTTCTAAAACAAGTAACAAATACTCTAGCAACATTCTTGTCCCATGGTAGTTGAACAAAAGTTTCGGGATCAGGTATACCGACCAATTCTTTGGCTTCTGGTCCATAACCAATATAATTTTTATGACGATCAACAAACAGGTTTGCTGTTGCACCGTAAACTAATTGAAAACCTTTCTCACAAGTTCTTTCCCAGTGATCTGAAGGAATACCTTTACCAACAACTCTTCCGGTTACTGAGATGAATTGAAAAAAAATATACTTAATACCTAGTTCGTTAATTTTAGCTCTTACTTGTTTAACTAATTTATCTCTACCAGGTTGCTTAACATGTTTTTCTAGATCAGTCATTTTTTCCCCTTTAATGAATTTTTTATTAACTCAAACGTAACTGAAAAATTTATTAGTGTCTAGACTTGAAGTTTAACTCCAAGGGAATGGACTGTTAGAGGTTGGATGAAGTTCACCCTTCTCGTAACGGTTGAATCTAAACGGCTTCAATAAATCACTTTCAGTTCCAAGAATTTCTTTTGCAACAAGCTCACCAACTCCTATCATTTTGTAACCATGGTTAGCATCAGCAATCATATAAACATTTTCTAAAAATCTATCAAAGATAGGAAAAGAATCTGGCGTCATACATCCAAGTCCTCCTGAAGGTCCTTTTCTATATAAGTCTGATTTACCTTCAAATCTTTTTTGACAATGCGCTAAAGCAGAACACCACATGTCATTAAACGCTTCTGTGGTTTGAAATTCAGGAGATTCAATTCCATATGGGTCAACATTTACTTCATCAAAATGTTTATCAACAATGTAAGGAGAAGTTCCACCTTGAACTCCAAGACCATCAATATCAGGTTTGTAGTAAATTCCCCAAATCTTATCAGTAATTAATTTTTTAGTTTTATCTGAATATAGTGGTGCAGTTGAGTCGACATGAACAACAGGCGGTTGGCCACCATTATTCATTTTTAAAAAATCTGGTTCTACTCCGATAACTCCTTCTTGAAGCATCCAATATTTCCACATTTCAGTTTCATGAATTTTTCCATCTTTATCTTTAATGTTGGCTGTTTTTGGCAGCTCTAACATATTCCAAAAATCTCTAACCCATGGACCTGCGCCAACAACAACCTGCTCGCACTCAATAACACCTTTGTCAGTTTCTACTCCTGTAATAGCCTTACTATTACTTCCTCTTTTAAATCCTTTAACTTTAACACCTTTAACAACCTTAACTCCATTAGCTGTAGATTTATTTTCTAGAGCTTTTATTGAAGCTTTATTAAAAGCATAGCCACCTTTTTTTTCATGAAGTACTGAAGTTATTCCTTGAGCTTGCCAGTCATCAAACATACCCTTCATATAATTCATACAATCTTTTTCTCCTTCAATAAATTCTGAGTCATAACCTATTGCCTTTTGCTGTTCATATATTGTAGCAACATCTTTATGCATAACTTCTGGAGAGATCTGTAAGTAACCTACAGGATTGTATTTAAATGCTTCTGGATCACTTTCCCAAACTGAAACTGAGTGAGCCATAAGCTCTCTCATAGCAGGTTGAAAATAATTGTTTCTAACCACTCCACATGCAATTCCACTAGCTCCTGCTGCGGTATCTTTTTTTTCTAATACAATGATATCGTTTTGATTTTTATAAGTTTCCGATAGTTTCCATGCTGTACTTAAACCATGAATTCCACCACCAATTATTACTACTTTTGCTTTTGTTGGTAAATTTGACATATTTTTCTATTAAGATGAATCACTAACAAAAGCGATAATCCTTTTTAAGCTTATTTTTTACTAATAAAAACTATATATAAAAAGAATACCTTAATTATATTATTTTTTAGAATTGTTATAAAAACTATATTATTAGCATGAGTCATCAGTATTATAAGCCTGCAAAATCTAGACTGCAAAGAAGTGAATTGGCAGTGCCTGGATCGTCACCTAAAATGTTTGAAAAAGCATTGAATTCAAATGCTGATTATATTTTTTTAGACCTTGAAGATGCTGTTTCTCCTAATGATAAAGTTCAAGCAAGAGCTAATATTATAAAAGCTCTAAAAGATATTAATTGGAGAGAAAAAGGTAAAACTATTTCAGTAAGAATAAACAGTTTAGATACTCACTATATGTATAGTGATCTAGTTGAAATAGTAGAACAAGCTGGAGACAATGTTGATACTATTCTTGTTCCTAAAGCTGGAACAGCTAGCGATGTATATATGGTTGATTGTTTGTTAACTCAAATTGAAACTAATAAAAAAATTAAAAATAAAATTGGCATTGAGTGTTTAATTGAAACTGCATTGGGAATGTCTAATATTAAAGAGATTGCAAAATCTAGTAAAAGATTAGAAGCTCTACATTTTGGAGTTGCTGATTATGCGGCAAGTTTAAGAGCAAGAACTGTAGTAATAGGGGGATTAAATCCTGATTATCCTGGAGACCAATGGCATCATGGATTATCACAATTAGTTATGACATGTCGAGCTTACGGACTTAGAGCTATAGATGGACCTTTTGGAGATTTTAATGATCCTGACGCTTATATTTCTTCAGCTAAAAGAGCAGCTGCAATTGGCATCGAAGGCAAATGGGCAATACATCCTTCTCAGATTGATTTAGCAAATAAAGTTTTTTCTCCTCCAGAAACCGAAGTAACAAAAGCAAAAAGAATTCTTGAAGAATTAAATAAAGCTGCAAAAGAAGGAAAAGGAGCAGCGCAATTAGATGGAAGAATGATTGATGCGGCATCAGCTCGTATGGCAGAGAATGTAGTAAATATAAATAAACTTATTCAAGGAAAGTAATATGGATATACATGAGTATCAGGCAAAAAAAATTCTTTCAGGTTTTGGTGTTACAATACCTAGAGGTGGAATTGCTTATAGTCCTGAAAATGCTGAGAATAAAGCTAGAGAACTGGGTGGATCCAAATGGGTAGTAAAAGCGCAAGTTCATTCAGGAGCTAGAGGAAAAGCAGGTGGCATTATTATTTGTAATAGTTCTTTAGAAGTTGCTCAGGCAGCTGATAAACTTCTTGGAAAAAAACTAGTTACAAATCAAACAGGACCAGAAGGAAAAATAACTAACCGAGTTTACATAGAGGAAGCAACAGATATAAAAAAAGAATTATATTTAGGTTTAGTATTTGACCGAAGCTCAGAAAGTATAATGGTTGTAGCATCCACAGAAGGAGGAATGAGTGTTGAAGAAATTTCTAAAAATAAACCTGAAACTATAATTAGATCTAAAATTGAAGTTGCTGTTGGAATGCAAAAATTTCAAGCTAGAGAAATAGCATTTGGATTAAAAATTGAACCTAATTTAATACCGAGAGCAGCAGAAACAATTATTGGATGTTATCGAGCATTTAGTGAACTAGATGCAACTATGGTTGAGGTAAATCCATTAGTAATATCAAATCAAGATCAAATATTAGCTTTAGATTGCAAAATGAGCTTTGATAACAATGCGTTGTTTAGAAGAAATCAAGTTTCTGAATTAAGAGATAAAAGTCAAGAAAATCCTAACGAAGTATATGCATCTGATCGAGGTCTAAATTACGTTAGTCTTGAAGGAAACATTGGGAATATAATTAATGGCGCTGGATTAGCTATGGCTTCAATGGATATGATTAAATTAGCTGGAGGAGAACCAGCAAATTTTTTAGATGTTGGAGGAGGAGCAACACCTGAAAAAATAGTCAAAGCTTTTAAATTAATTTCGATGGATGAAAAAGTGAAAGTTATACTTGTAAATATTTTTGCAGGTATAAATAGATGTGACTGGGTTGCAGAAGGAATAGTCCAAGCGTTAGAAAAAATAGAAATCAAAGTTCCAATAGTAATAAGATTAGCCGGAACAAATGTTGAAAAAGGGAATAAAATATTAAAAGAAAGCAAAATAAAATATATTGAAGCGAATACTTTAGAAGATGCTGCAAATAAGGCTGTCAAAGCTTTAGGTAATTAATAATGTCTGTATTAATAGATAAAAATACTAAAATAATAGTACAAGGTTTTACTGGAAAAATGGGAAGTTTTCACGCAGAAGAAATGATTAAGTATGGCTCTAATGTAGTTGGAGGGGTTACACCTGGTAAAGGCGGAATGAAACATCTTAACCTTCCTGTATTTAATACTGTAAAAGAGGCAGTAAAAAATACTGGTGCATCAGCATCAATATTGTTTGTTCCTCCAGCTTTTGCAGCAGACTCAGCAATGGAAGCCGCTGATGCTGGAATTAAAACATGTGTTGCGATTGTAGATGGAATACCATCGCATGATATGATTAAAATTAAACGTTATATGAGAAGATACTCAAGAACTGAAAAGATGACTTTAGTAGGACCTAATTGTGCCGGAGTAATTAGCCCTGGAAAAGCAATGTTAGGTATTATGCCAGGTCATATATACAAAGAAGGAAAAATTGGAATCATTGGAAGATCTGGTACATTAGGATATGAGGCGGCCCAACAATTGAAAAATTTAAATATTGGTGTTTCAACAAGCGTTGGTATTGGAGGTGATCCAATTAACGGAAGTTCATTTAAGGATATTTTAGAAAAGTTTGAGCAAGACGATGAAACCGAAGCAGTTTTAATGATTGGTGAAATAGGAGGACCACAAGAAGTAGCAGCAGGAGAATTTGCAAAAGAAAATATGAAGAAACCAGTTATAGCTTATATAGCGGGATTAACAGCGCCCAAAGGAAGAGTAATGGGGCACGCAGGTGCAATTGTATCAGCTTATGGAGAAAGCGCAGTTGAGAAAGTTGAACTTTTAAAAGAATGTGGTGTTATTATTTCTAAAAACCCTTCTGTTATGGGAGAAACTGTAAAGTCAGCTTTAAATAGTAAAACTTAAAATATAATCGATAGTTTATAGCAAATGCTAAAAAGAGATCTCTATTACGAAAGAATACCCACAAAATCATTGAGGGACGATGTTAGATACTTGGGAAATATTTTAGGAAGAGTAATAAAAAAACAGGAAGGAGAAAGTTTTTTTAATTTAGTAGAGAGAATAAGATTGCTGTCAAAAGCAAACATTAAAAATAAAAATAACAAAAATAGATTTAATAAAATTACTTCAGAAATTCAAAGACTTAAACCAATTAAAGTATTTAAATTAGCAAGAGCATTTACTCATTTTATGAATTTTATTAATCTTGCTGAGTCTATAGATGCTTCTAGAAAACTAGATGAATTTGAAAATTCTGGCTTGAAGGATAAGCATAAGAATATTTTTATTGAAGAAATATTTGAAAATCTTTTTAAAAACAAAAAAATTAAACCTCAAAAAATTTATAATATTGCAAAAAATCTTAATATTGGAATAGTTCTTACAGCTCATCCAACTGAAGTCAAAAGAAGAACGTTAATACAAAAATATCATAAAATAACAGAGATAATGGATCAAAGAAATCTCTTAAAGGATAAACCATCACGATTAAAAATTTTAGATAAAAAACTCTACGATGAGTTTACAATTATTTGGAATACTGACGATTTAAAAAGATTTAAACCAACCCCTGCTGAGGAAGCAAGGTGGGGATTAGCAGTAATCGAAGACAGTCTTTGGGAAACAATTCCAAAAGTTTATAGAAGATTAAATGCTATTTTTGTAAAACATATGGGAAGAGGTTTACCTAAAAATTTTAATCCAATTGAATTTGGATCTTGGATGGGAGGTGATAGAGACGGTAATCCCAATGTAACAGCAGCAATCACTAAAGAAGTAATACTTTTATCAAGATGGGAAGCAGCGAAACTTTATGAGAAAGAATTAACCAAATTAATTAGAGGACTTTCAATGGAAAAATGTTCAAAAAGAATTTTAAAAATCACTGGAAAAACTTTTGAACCTTATAGAGTTTATTTAAGACCATTGAGAGATGAAATAAGAAAGACACATAGATTAATTGAAAGACATTTGGTAGCAAAAAAACCACTAGATCAAAAAAAACTTTTATCTTCTAAAGAGGAAATTTTAAAACCTTTAAGAGTTGTTCGAGAGTCATTAGAACAAAACCAAAGTGAAAATATTGCTAGTGGTGATTTGCTCGATTTAATGAGGCGAGCTAAATGCTTTGGTATAAATCTAGCAAAATTAGATATAAGGCAAGAGTCATCAAGACATTCACAGCTATTAGCAGAATATGTAAAGAAAAAAAATAACTCTAATTATTTAAGTTGGGATGAAAATAAAAAAGTTAAATATTTGGTAAGTGAAATGAAGAAAAGTAGAAAAACTTTTAAAAATTTTAATTTTAAAAATAAAGAAAATAATGAAGTTTGGAAAACTTTTAAACTTTTAGCTGATGAGCCAGCAGAATGTTTAGGTGCTTATGTAATATCAATGACTTCAGCATCTTCAGATGTTTTAGCGGTTTATTTAATGCAAATGCAGGCAAATATTAAAAATAAATTGCGAGTAGTTCCACTTTTTGAAACTTTACAAGATTTAAAAAATGCAAAATCTATAATGGAAAAACTTTTTTCATTAAGTTGGTACAGAAAATTAATCAAAAACAAACAAGAAATTATGATTGGTTATTCAGATTCAAGTAAAGATGCAGGAAAATTATCTGCTAGCTGGCATCAGTATAAACTTCAAGAAGAAGTTTTAAATATCGCAAAAAAATATAAAATTGCCCTTACTTTTTTTCATGGCAGAGGCGGTTCTCATGGAAGAGGTGGTGGACCAATTCAAGCAACGATGAGATCTCAACCTCCAAATTCGGTATATGGTCGTATTCGAATTACTGACCAAGGAGAAATGATTCAACAAAAATATGGCTATGAACCTTTAGCGAAATATAATTTATGTAGCTATATAGGATCTGTAATGCAGGCTACTTTAAATCCACCCCCACATCCAAAAGATACATGGAGAAAATTAATAGAAGAAATGACAAAAATTTCTACCTATGCTTACAGAAAAAATATAAATGAGCATTCAGATTTTATAAGATATTTTAAAACTGTTACACCTCACTTAGCTCTTGGAAAATTATCAATAGGATCAAGACCTTCTAAAAGAAAAAATGTAGATAACATCCAAAGCCTAAGAGCAATCCCATGGGTATTTGCATGGACGCAAATAAGATTAATGTTGCCTGCTTGGCTGGGAACTGGTGATGCTTTAAAATATTCATCAGTTAAAAATCACAAAACTATTCTTACAGATATGGAAAAAAATTGGCCATTTTTTAATTCTACAATGGATATTTTAGATATGGTTATTTCAAAAGTTGACCCAGAGATATCAGAGGTTTATGAAAATAGTCTTGCAGATAAAAAATTAAGAAAAGTGGGTGATAAACTTAGATCTGAGTTCGCTATAATTAAAAAATTAAATAGATACATAACTCCACGAGAAATAATTAATCAAAGAAAAAAATTTAGAACAACAGTTCTAGTTAGAAACATTTATTCTGAGGTTTTAAACATACTGCAAGCCGTAGTTATGAATAAAATATCAAAGAAAAAATTAAAATCTAATGATAAGAAATATCTTAATGATGCAATGATGACATCAATAGCAGGCATATCTGCTGCCATGAAGAATACTGGTTAAAGGGATATTTCTCTTAACTTTTTAAGATAATTTTCAAACTCTTCTACAAAACTTTCAGTAGGTTTTATATTTTTCTTTCTTTGATCATCTTGAGCCTTTTCTAAATAAAAAAAACCTTTTTCACATGCTTCGTTAATTATCAACGCAGATTTTGGTCGAGAAGTTTTAAATAGTTTTGTTTTCAATTCTTCCACTGTTATCTGTAAATTTTGTTTATGGTATGCCATAATTAAAAGCATCATATGATAGTGAGAGGGAGATTTTCTAAAAAAATAATTACTTGAACGATGTGAATGTCTCATCTGCTCTTCCCAAAATTCTAATAAATTTTTTGTGCTTTTCATAATTATTTAAGATCTTACTCTAGATTTAGTTGGATCATAATGAGGAAAAGTTACTATTTTTGCGGGTATCCTTTTTTGATGACCATCTATTTTTCCAACTTCTACATCAGTATCTAATTCTGAATGACCAATGTCTATTCTACATAGTGCAATATTCTTATTTAAATTTGGAGAAATACATCCGCTAGTTACAATTCCAACTTGAGATCTTCCTATATGAACACAATCTCCATGATTTGCTTTTTCTTTTCCAGCAAGCTCAAGACCTACTAATTTTTTTTGAGGATTTTCTTTTCTTTTAATTAAACTTTCTTTACCGATAAAATCATCTGTTTTACTTTTTAATGGAACTGTAAATCCAACGCCAGCTTCAAAAGGATCAACTTGCCCATCAAACTCATTTCCAAATAATATTAATCCTGCTTCAATTCTTAGTAAGTCTAATGCACTAAATCCTGCAGGTATAATTCCTTCGTCTTTACCCGCTTCCATAACTTTATCCCATACTTTAGTAGCATCAGATGGATGACACCAAATCTCATAACCTAACTCACCTGTATATCCAGTTCTTGAAACAATTAGTGGAATACCATTCAAGTTATCAATTCTACAGATAGTAAATCTAAACCATTCTAATTCAGAAATAGTCGGTTGAGTTGGTGGTGTAAAAATAAACTTTTCAAGGATTTTTCTGCTATTTGGACCTTGTAAAGAAAGATTATTTATTTGATCTGTTGAATTTTTTATTAAAACTTTGTAGCTTTTTTTCTTTGCTTGTTCCTTTAACCATTCTCCAGCATATTCATCACCACATACCCATCTAAAACCGTGATCGCTCAATTTTAACAATGTTCCATCATCAAACATAAATCCATTTTCATAACACATTGAAGAATAAACCACTTGACCAACTGAAAGTTTTTTTACATTTCTTGTTAAAGTATAATTCATTAACTCTTCTGCATCAGGCCCTAAAATTTCGAACTTTCTTAAAGAAGATAAATCAATAACAACTGATTTTTCTCTACAAGCTGAATATTCATTGATCACACCATGTTTTGTATAATCATTTGGCAACCAAAAACCTCTAGCGTCAACAAAGTTTCGTGTAAGTTTAGAAGTTCTCTCGTAGAAGCCAGTATTCCTAGTTAATTTTGTTTCTGAGTCTGTTTTCATTCTAAATGCAAAAGATTTTGTAAATTCCTTTTTTTTATCATAAGTTCTAACAAAAATATCAGTTGGATTCCATGAATTACAAGCATCAATATCACTTGGACAAGCTGTTGTTCCGCAAGTTAAATCTTTTAAAGCTCTAAATGTTACATAGTCACCAGGTCTAGCAAAAGATTCATCTGATAACACTGAATTTAAGCCTCCTGCTGAGGTATTAAAAAAAAGATTTATTGCATGCCAACCTCTTTTTTTTTGAACTCCAAATTTTTCCATAGAAGCATTTAAATTGTCGGAGCAATTCGGATGGCCGAAATATCCAGCATCTTCGTAATATTTAGATGTACAGGCTAAATTAAAGGTATCATGTTTTCCTACTGTATCTCTAATTACCTCAACCAAAGGCTCATGATCAGTATCATAAAATTTTGAAAATAATCCTGGTCCAGGAAAAGTACTTCCCATAAAAGTTCTTGTTGTTTGCCAATCTAAACCTTTTTCAATTCTTTTATCTAATTTTGCTGTATCGAAAGCTACAAAATCAGAACATTGTCTTCCTGTTGGTGAAATAACTTGAATGTAATCACCTTCTTTTACTTGAAAAGAAATTGCAGTTGCTCGATCAATATTTGCTTCATTAAGTGGATCAAACATAGGATCAGGAATTACAGAATGTTCTTTATCTTTTGTAACTTTAGATCTCTTAACAAAAATAGTTAAATCAGTCGGTGGATTTTGTTCATGAACCAACATTTCGTTACCTGGGGCTGCAAATATACAATAGCATTTATCTTTTGATTTTATTTTTACTTTTTCACCCCAACTTGTATTTTTATCAAAAACAATTGAAGCTTTAGATTTTGAAATATCTAAATTTCTTTTTTTTAGCTGACGAAGAGCTATAAGAGAACTTTCATCTTTACTCGAAAGTATTTTTTTAATTTCAGAAGCATCTTTATTTTCTTTTAAATTTAAAATTGATGGTTCTGATTTTCCTTCCTTGTTAAAAACTGATATTTCACATATTTGATTACCTTCATTATTTAAAATTTCTATTTCATCATCTGGAAGAATTTGAATACCTGTAAGACCGCCGCCACTTACCACGTATCTTTCAACTCCAGGTGGCAATACATTTAAACCGGGTTCTTTAATATTTGTGTTAATATTTAACATTTTTTAAGCCTACAACGAACATAATATATCTAACTGTTGTTGACTATATATTTAATTAGGCAGATACTAAGTCAACTTAATATTAAGGAAAGGGGAAAAAATGAGAAAAATAATATCTCTTTTGTCTGCTATAGTAATATCAGTAGTTTCTTTTGCAGGAATTGCTAATGCGGCAGATAGTAAGAAGCCTATCGTTATCCCAACACACAATTGGTCAAGCCAAATTGTAATGGCTTATGTAATTGGTGGAATTATGGAAAGTATGGGTAACAACGTTAAATATGTAAACGCTGACTCTCAAGCAGTTTACGAATCAATTCGTATTGGTGATGTGCATATATCACATGAAGTTTGGGAATCTGCTTTTGGTAAATCATTTACTACAGCTTTAGATAAAGGTGGTTTGCTTGACTGGGGTGATCATGAAGCAAGAACTCTTGAGGATATGGGATATCCAAATTGGGTTGCTGAAAAAGGTTTATGCCCAGGTCTACCAGACTGGACTGCTTTAAAAAATCCTGACTGTGCAAAGAACTTCACAACACCTGATTCACCAGATGGAAAAGGAAGAATGTTAGAAGGTCCACAAACTTGGCATGGTGATTTAATACCTCAAAGAGTTGACGCATTAGGTCTAGGAAATCTTTGGTGGGTTAAATTTGCTGGAAGTGCAGATGCACTTTGGGCAGAGTTAGCAGCAGCTAAAAAAGAAGGAAGAGGAACTATCATATTTAACTGGACACCAAACTTTACAGATGGTGCTGGTTTTACATTTATAGACTTCCCTCCATACACAGCTGGTTGTAGACCAGAAGATGGTGGAGATGGTAAATGTGGTTCGCCAGATGGTTATTTGAAAAAAGCAGTTAACGCTGATTTTCCAAAAACTCATCCAGCAGCAGCTAAAATGTTCAAGAAAATGTCATTCTCTACAAGTCAAATTGGTGCAATGGCAGCTTTAGTTGATGTTGACAAAATGACTCACGAAGATGCAGCTAAAAAATGGTTAGCTGATAATAAGAGTGTTTGGCAAGCTTTTACTAAATAAAGGTTAAAGCAATAAATTATAAAGTCTCCCCCAACAATGTTGGGGGGGATTTTTTTGTTTTAACTATATAACAATAGTTGCTTAAAAGTTTAATTTAATCTAATGATAAAATATTTTTTTTATATATCTCTTAGCTTACTATTTTTTAATTCAACCTTAGCAAAAGATGTAGACATCCAAGAGGATATTAATCTCAGTTTTGTATGTGATTTAGAAAAAAAAATACTTAAGAATTCTGAATACAATTATCAAACTTTTCTAGCTGAAGATTTAGATGATAAGGATTTAGATAAATTTTATATTGAAGCAAAAAAGCCAGAAACGCTTTTAATTAGTGGATTATCATTATTTCTTTCAGATACTGCAAAATTAAAAGTTAAAATAGTAAATAAAGATGTGGTTTTATTTAAAGCAATTGACCAAGAAAAAAATTACTCAGAGTCAGCTATTATAAATAGAAAATCAGGTGAATTAGTTCATGAAATTACAAGAAATGTAAAAAGTGAAAACTCAGAAAAAGATATTTCTTTTTATTCATGCAGAAAAAGAGATGAAAATGCCTGATTTTTTTTTAATTAATTTTGTGTAAAATATTATTATGAAAAAATTTATTATAAGCATTATTTTTAGTTTTTTTATTACATCTGAAGCTTTAGCTCGTAGCACTGGTTGCAAAGAAGGAAATTGTGAAAATGGTTATGGCAAGTGGGTTTATACAGATAAAACAACTTACGAAGGTGAATGGGTTAATACAAAAAAACATGGTCAAGGAAAAGAAACTTGGCCTAATGGATATATTTATAAAGGCGAATTTAAGAATAGCGAGTGGAGTGGCCAAGGTACTTTAACTTTTCCAAATGGGGCAACGTATGTTGGAGAATGGACCAATGGTTTTATGAATGGCAAAGGAACCTTTACCTGGTCTGATGGTAAAGAAAAAACAGGCAATTGGGTAAATGGAAAATTACAAGAATAATTAAAATAATGCTAAAAAATAATTATAACAGATTAAAAGAATTGCCCGAAACAATAAAACAATTTGGTGGTCTTATTACCCTAACAGTTATTATAATTCTATCTTTTGGTGTTTTAAATATTTTTTGGGGTGGAGGAGATGAATTAATTAAAAAAATGAAATTAGAAGAGGAAAGAATAGAGCAAGAAAGAAAACTTAACGCACTTATATCAAAACTCCCTTCAGGTGTTTTGGTAACTTTTGATGGAACAGATAATTTTAGATTGACTGATGAATTATATGAAGCAGTTTGTAATGCAACAAAACTTCTTCCTCAACGGGCTATCATGGCTGCTCATTTTTTAAATTACGAAGCTTACGAATTATATACTATCAATGGTAATAAAATTGATGAAACGTATGTTAAATGGGATAAAGAGAAAAAAAAATGTTTTGCTGGTTACACTGTAAGTGGAGCTAATGTTGGAGTAAATAAAACAGCAAATGTAAGTGGAGAGGTTTTGAGTTTTTTAAGCACTGGTATTGATACAAGGGTTTATTTTATTAAAAATTTTTAAGGAGGAAAAAGAATAAATTATATAGATTTTATTTTATCTTAATTTCGTATAACTTGATTGTAAATTTATGTCTGAACCAGTAATTAAATGTGAAGCTGTTTATAAAATTTTTGGAGAAAATGCCAAAAAAATGCTTCAAGAATCAAATGGCAATGTAGACGCAAAAACTTTTCAAGAAAATGGGTGCATAGTAGGAGTTAATAATGCTTCATTTGAAGTTTCAAAGGGAGAAATGTTAGTTGTAATGGGCTTGTCTGGATCAGGTAAATCAACTTTGCTAAGATGTATTTCTAGATTAACCGATGCAACAGGTGGAAAAATTTTTATAGAAGGTCAAGATTTACTTCAATTAAACAACAAAGAACTAATTGAGCTTAGAAGAAATAAAATGGGAATGGTTTTTCAAAGTTTTGCTCTACTTCCTCATAAAACAGTTGTAGAAAATATTGCTTTCCCACTCCAAATTAAGGGAATTAAAACTGAAGATAGTATTAGTAAAGCAATGGATATGGTTAAACTTGTTGGTCTCGATGGAAGAGAAAACTATTTTCCAAGAGAACTTTCTGGAGGTCAACAACAAAGAGTAGGTATTGCGAGATCATTAGCAGTAGAGCCAGATATTTGGTTTTTGGATGAACCTTTTTCTGCATTAGACCCACTTATCCGAAAAGAAATGCAAGATGAGTTTTTAAGACTTCAGGATAAATTACAAAAAACAATTATGTTTATTACACATGATTTTGACGAGGCTCTAAAACTTGCTGATCGTATTGCTATTATGAAAGATGGAATAATTGAACAGCTAGATACACCTGCAAATATTGTTTTAAATCCAGCAACTGAATATGTAAGGAAATTTACTGAAGAAGTACCAAGAGAAAAAGTTCTATTAATAGAAGATGTAATGGACCCATCTACTACTGATAATTTGGGTGATTTGAAGGTTTTAAAAGATGAAATTATTGAAAATGTTGCTGAAAAAATTTTAACACAAGAAAAATCAGTAGCAGTTATAGATAATAATAACAAAATTGTAGGCTCTATTAATCCAACAAAAATAATTAATACAGTTTTTGGAGGAAGAAAAAATAATAATTAAATCATGGAATTTATAAAAAAGTACCCAAAATTATTTCAATGGTTATTTTTATTAATTGTATTTTTTGCATTATGTTTTGCGATTGATGTTCCTGAAACATACAAATTTATACGGGGTCAAGCAGAATTTATTAAAGATCCTAACCAAAGCTACTACGTT
This sequence comes from uncultured Pelagibacteraceae bacterium, assembly GCA_902510635.1. GTDB lineage: Bacteria > Pseudomonadota > Alphaproteobacteria > Pelagibacterales > Pelagibacteraceae > Pelagibacter. The sequence continues at coordinate 23,744 of CABXCB010000003.1, read as the reverse complement.
TTTCTTGGTAAAGAAGTAAGATATTATGCTTTTGATGTCTTTTGGAGATTACCTCCATTGCTTGGATGGTTACCTATTTGGATAAATGATTCATTGTTTTTCTTAATGAATGAATGGATGCCAATTGAATTTTGGAACGAAGATACTCAAGAATTCAGAACTAGGCCTTTAGTTTTACAAATAAGTAGAAATTTAACTGCTTTTATGACTTTTCTAATAGAGATGATTAGAGAGATTTTATTAGGTGGATTTGAAACTATTGTTGCATTTACCAGTTGGGATTGGATAGATAAAAACCCTTGGGCAGAATTACCAGGTCTACCATGGACTATTGTTGCTGCAGGTTCAGCAATACTTGCTTATAAACTAAGCGGTAAAGGTCTAGCTTTGTTTGCCGGTTTAGTTATGGTTTACATTTCTATATTTGGTCAATGGAAACCTTCGATGCAAACTCTTTCATTTATATTAGTTGCAGCACCACTATCATTTATTTTTGGCTTAGGTTTAGGTATAGCGGCATTTAAAAGTAAACGTGTTGAGAAAGCTTTATATCCAATACTTTTAGTTATGCAAACAATGCCACAATACGCAGTATTGGTTCCTGCGCTTGTTCTTTTTGGAGTTGGTGATCATGCTGCAGTAATTATAACTATGGTTGTTGCAGTTCCACCAATGATATTATTAACTATATTAGGTTTAAGAGCAATACCTCCTGAAGTTATTGAAGCAGGTAGAATGAGCGGGTGTAATAATTGGCAACTAATGTTTAAAGTATTAATTCCAACCGCAAGAAGAGATATCTTAATTGGAGTAAACCAGGTCATCATGGTGTGTTTTTCTATGGCTGTTATTTCTGCATTTATAGGTGCAAAAGGTTTAGGGTTTAATTTATTATTAGCGTTAAACCAACTCAATATCGGCTTAGCCTTAGAAGCTGGATTGTGTATTAGTTTAATTGCAATTCTTTTAGATAAAATGTCTTTAGCTTGGGCAAATAAGCAAACAGATTATTTTGGGAATCTGACATTTTATCAAAGAAATAAAAATATTTTATTTTTTATTGCAACAGTAATTATAGGAATTGTACTTGCTTATGTTGGAACTTTTTTGTTCAAAGGTAGTTACAACTATTTATTTGAAGTTCCACACAATAAAGGAATATCAACAGCAGATTTTTGGAATAAAGGAGTTGATTGGATCTTCGATACGTTCTTTGTTTATATAAAAGCATTTAATACGTGGTTGATTCAAGATGTCCTTCAGCCAATGAGGGCTTTATACTTAAGAATGCCTGTTGTTGCTACATTAGTTTTGGTTGTTGGAGCCGGATATTTAATTGGTGGAATTCGTTCAGCGCTAGTTGTTTGTGCATTAACATTATTTATAGCTCTAAGTCCATGGTGGGATAGGGCGTTAGTGACAGCATATATGGCAACTTTTGGAGTTGTTATATCTTGTATAATTGGATTTACAGTTGGCACTTTATGTTTTCAAAACAAACATTCACAAAGCTTTATGCTTGGTGTTTGTGATATATTTCAAACTTTTCCTTCCTTCGTATACTTAATTCCAGTGATGATGCTTTTTGGTATAACTGATACATCAGTTTTAATTGCTGTTATAGTGTATGCCACAATACCTGCCACAAGGTATACTATTGAAGGTCTTAGAAGTGTTCCAGTTGGTTTGCATGATGCTGCAACAATGTCAGGTGTAAATAAATTCCAAAGATTGACTAAAATAGAATTTCCTTTAGCATTTCCTCATATGATGCTTGGTTTAAATCAAACAATCGTATTTGCATTGTTTATGGTAATCATTGGAGCATTTATTGGAACTGAAGATTTAGGACAATATATTTTAAAAGCATTATCAGATAAAAAAGGGGCAGGCATAGGATTTACACTTGGAATTTGCGTTGCTTTTATAGGTTTAATATTTGACAATTTAATTAGAACCTGGGTAGAGAAAAGAAAAAAACACCTTGGTATAAGTTAAAATTGTGAAAAAATTTCTTGTTGCTATTGATCAAGGCACCACATCAACAAGATCAGTTTTATTTGATGTAAAAGGTAATATTAAATTTATATCACAATTTGAATTTAAACAATATTTCCCAAAAAATGGCTGGGTAGAACATAATCCAAATGAAATTTGGCAGACTACACTTAAATCCTTAAAAAAAGTTATACAAAAAGCTAAGCTGTTAAAAGGAAAGATATTAAGTATTGGAATTACTAATCAGAGAGAAACAACTGTACTTTGGAATAAAAAAAATGGAAGACCAGTGTATAATGCTATTGTCTGGCAGGATAGACGTACACAAAAATATTGCCAAAATTTAAAAAAAAATAATTATGAAAATAACATAAGAAAAAAAACTGGTTTATTTATAGATCCATATTTTTCTGCAACAAAAATAAGATGGATATTAGATAATGTAAAAAAGTCTCAAACATTATTAAAGTCTAATAATTTATTATTTGGAACCATTGATACTTTTCTAATTTGGAAACTCACTAAAGGAAAAAAACATTTAACTGAAGCAACGAATGCGTCCAGAACAATGCTGTACAATATAAACACAAATGAATGGGATAAAAATATACTGAAAAAATTAAGAATACCATATAAAATTCTTCCAGAAGTAAAAAATTCAGCTGATAATTTTGGAACTGTAGACAAAAAAATTATTGGACAAGAAATTTCTATATCTGCTGTACTTGGAGACCAACAGGCTGCAGCAGTGGGTCAATCATGTTTTCAAAAAGGTTCAATAAAAAGTACATATGGAACTGGTGCATTTATTATAATGAATACAGGTTCAAAAAAAATTTTTTCAAAGAATAAATTATTAACTACAATTTGTTATCGCTTACATGGAAAAAATACTTATGCTTTAGAAGGTTCAATTTTTATTGCAGGAGCAGGAGTGCAATGGCTTAGAGATAAAATAGAATTAATCAATAATTCAAATGAAACTGAAAAAATTGCTAAATTAAAAAAAAATAATGATGGTGTATACATAGTTCCTGCATTTAGTGGATTAGGAGCTCCCTATTGGAGACCAGATGCAAAGGGAGTCATTACTGGTTTAACTAGAAATAGTGATTGGAAAAATCTAGTAAGAGCCATTGTAGAATCAGTTGCTTATCAAAGTTATGATTTATTTGAAGCAATGAAAAAAGATGGATTAAAACCCGAACTTATTAAAGTTGATGGAGGAATGGTTGCCAATAATTGGTTTGTTCAATTTTTATCAAATATAATAAATTTAAATGTTATTAGACCAAAAATTTTAGAAACAACAGCATTTGGAGCTGCACTTTTAGCAGGATATCAGATTGGAGAATTTAAATCTTTGAATGAAATTCAATTTAAGTGGAAAAAAGATAGAGTTTTTTCTCCAAAACTTAATAAATCATTGAGAAATAATTTATTGCAAGGGTGGAGACAAGCAATTAAAAAAACTTTAGCATAACTTTAGCTATGAAAAAAATATTAATAATTGGTGCTGGAGCAATGGGATCCGCTTTTTCGATCCCATGTGTAGAAAATAATAATGATGTCAATATAATTGGCTCAGTATTAGAAAATGATTTTATTTCTTCAATAAAATCAAATAAAAATTTACATCCAGTTCTAAAGATAAATTTACCAAATAGTATTAAAATAGAAAAGTTTGAAAAAGTTAATTCAGTTGCTGATAAAGAATTAGATTTAATTGTAGTTGCGGTAAGCTCGGTTGGAATTGATTGGGTTGGTGATGAAATTTCAAAATTTTATTTACCTGATACACCAATAGTTTTACTTACAAAAGGCCTTTCAATAATTAACAATCAACTAACAACTTTGACTGAAAAATTAGAAATAATTTTAAAAAAAAATGGTCATAACAATGTGAATATTTCTTCAGTTAAAGGTCCTTGTTTAGCATCAGGTCTTGCTAATAAAATGAGAACTGGGACTATAATAGCAAATAAAAGTATTAAAGAAGCTCAAAAAATTCAGAAAATTATTCAAACAGATTATTACAAATGTGAAATATCAGATGATGTAGAAGGTGTAGAGATTTCATCCGCAATAAAAAATCTTTATTCAATGCTAATTGGTGGCTCACAAGGATTAAGCAACCCAACAGCTTCAAAGGAAATACAAGAAAAATATTATTTAAATACTGCAGCTAGTTTGATTCATAGATCAATTTCTGAGATGATTGAAATTGTTAATCATTATTCAGGCAAAACAGATACTGTTTATGGTTTAGCTGGTTTAGGAGACTTATATGTAAGTGTATCTGGTGGAAGAAACAGTCAGATGGGAAAATATTTAGGACAAGGTTATTTATATAAAGAAGCAAAAGAAAAGTTTATGAAAAGTACTACAGTTGAAGGTGCACAACTAGCTTTAGAGATTGGTCCAAAACTTATGACAAAATTTGATAAAAATAAATTTCCACTTCTATTTAGCATCCTAAAGTGTATTTGCGAAAATAAAAAGTTACAGATCGACTGGTAATGATTTCATTTTTTTGATTGATCTAAAAAAACTTTTAACGAGTCATCCATCGCTGATGCCCATGGAGTATGATGAATTGGAGCAACAGAACCTGTAACAGGAGAAGAAAAAGATTTGTTTCTATAAGTCATAATATCCTCAACCTTGTGATGTTCCCATTCTTTAAAATGTTTCCTAATTAACTCAAAGTCAATTTTTGGATAGTCTGATAATTCATGTAATTCTTTTGTATACTCAGTTTGAAAGTCTATCATCTGGTCAGGATTTTCTAATTTTTCTTCCATAGAAACCCATTTATTTATATCTTTTTCTATTTCTGAGTTATTTGGAATTTTAATTTTGCCCATTATCACATCTCTTGCATACCAAGCCTGACAGTCAAACATATTGAATGTATGAAATTGATCTTGCATACCTAAATAAATTAATTTGTGATTATTTTGCCATACAACACCTTTATATAATTTTGGTGGATATAATCTATTTCCAGTTTTTAGTTTTAGATCTTCAGTTAAAAATGGAAAATGATGTAGATAACCACAACATAAAATAATTGCATCAGCCTCTTGTTTGTGGCCATCTTTAAAGATTGCTTTATTTCCATCTATTTTGTCTAAATAATTAACTTCTTTTACCCCACTAGGCCATTTAAAACCCATTGGATTATGCCTGTATCCTATAGTTACACTTTTCGCGCCATACTTATGACACTGAAGCGCTACGTCTTCAGCAGAATAACTACTTCCTAGAACAATAACGTTTTTATCTCTGAATTCTTCTGCATCTCTAAAATCATGTGAGTGCAATATTCTTCCTGGAAAAGATTTCATACCAGGATATTCTGGAATGAAAGGAACTGAGAAATGGCCAGTTGATACAACAATATAATCAAATATATCTTTTGAAAATTTATCATTTTTTTTATCATGAGATGTAACGTCAAAATTATTTCCATTATACTCAACTTTAATAACATTATTATTGAATCTAACTTTTTCTTTCATTTTTCCTTTTTTAACTCTACCGATTATGTAGTCATATAAAACTTCTCTAGGTGGAAATGATGGAATAGGTTTTCCAAAATGTTCATCGAATGAATAATCTGCAAACTCTAAACACTCTTTAGGACCATTTGACCATAGATATCTATACATACTGTTGGGCACAGGATCACCATATTGATCAGAACCAGTTCTCCAGCTGTAATTCCACAATCCTCCCCAATCTTCCTGTTTATCAAAACAAACTATTTCAGGTATTTTTTCTCCTTTTTTTTCAGCCTGTTCGAAAGCCCTTAACATTGAAAGACCACACGGCCCTGTTCCAATAATAGCTACTTTTGTCATAGTATTTTAAACCCTAAATATAATTTTTAAATCTATCTTATCTAAATATTAATTCAATGATTTTAATTCTTGCAATAATTCTAATTTTAATTTTAATTGTCAAAAAAATAAGTCTATGCCAAAATTAATATCTAGCTATGTAAAATTTGTTGATACAATTTGTATTAAAGTTGGTAGAATAGTTATGTACGGAATTTTTTTTATGATGTTCGTACTTATACTTTCTTTTATTACTAGAAACATAATAAATTATCCTTTGATGTGGATAATTGAGATGGCTCAATTTACAATTACTGCATATTATTTATTGGGTGGCTGTTATTCTATGATTACAGATGATCATGTAAGAATGGATTTGTTCTATGGAAGACTTTCGGAAAAAGGAAAAGCAAAAATGGATGCTTTTACAAGTATATTTTTAATTTTCTATCTAATAATTTTATTTTATGGATCTATCTCAAGTTTACAATATACAATACAAACTAAACAAAAACTTTTTACAGCATGGGCACCTTATGTGTGGCCGATTAAAACTTTAATGTTAATTGGGATTTTATTAATGTTACTTCAAGCATTTTCAATGCTTTTTAAAGACATAGCAAAAATAAAAGGTAAAAAAATATAATTATGTTAGCACAATACTTAAGTTATGAATTCATTGCATTGTTTATGTTTATAACAATGTTAACAATGATGTTCACTGGTCAAAGAGTATTTGGTGCAATAGGCTTTGTTGCAGCTGCTTCAGCATTATTGATTTGGGGTGATGGTTCTCTTGAAATGCCTTACACCGCGACATGGAAACTTTTCAAGTGGTATCCAATGTTAACTTTACCATTATTTATTTATATGGGTTTTATGATTTCAGAATCAGGAATTGCAAGCGACCTTTATAAAATGTTTCATGTTTTATTTGGTGGATTAAAAGGTGGCCTAGCTATTGGTACAATGTTCATGATGGTCGCAATTTCTGCGATGAATGGTTTAAGCGTAGCCGGTATGGCAATAGGTGCAACTATAGCGATACCCGAAATGTTAAAAAGAAATTATGATAAAAGAATGATCACAGGTGTTGTCCAGGCAGGTAGTTCATTGGGTATTTTAATTCCACCAAGTGTCGTCATGGTCTTGTACGGAATGATTGCACGTCAACCAGTTAGTAAATTATGGATGGCAGGAATTTTACCAGGCTTATTAATGGCTTCTTTATTTTTGATATATATTTACGTGAGATGTAAATTGCAGCCAGAACTTGGACCTCCTTTACCTAAAAAAGATAGAAATATTTCAACTTTAGAGAAAATTAAATTACTTAAAGCTGGAGTAATACCTTTTCTAATTTTTTTTCTTATGACAGGATTATTTTTAATGGGTATTGCAAGTTTAGTTGAATGTTCTGCAGTAGGTGCTTTACTAGCAACATTAGCTTCTATTTATAAAAAAAGGTTTAACAAAAAAGTATTAGATACAACTTTAAAAAAGACATTAGGTGTCTCTTGTATGTTTATGTGGATTATATTAGCAGCATTAACTTTTGGTGCTGTATTTGATGGTTTAGGTGCGGGAAGAGCTATTGAAACATTATTTATTGAAAGATGGCAGCTTTCACCATGGGGTGTTTTAATTATGATGCAACTTTCATATATTCTCATGGGAATGTTTTTAGATGATACTGCTATGCTAGTAATAGTAGCCCCTCTTTATGTTCCTTTGATTATTGCATTAGGTTTTGATCCAATTTGGTATGGTGTTCTTTATACGATTACTTGTCAAATTGCTTACATGACACCACCATTTGGATATAATTTATTTTTAATGAGAGCTATGGCACCAAAAGAAATTTCTTTACAAGATATTTATAGCTCAATTGTTCCATTCGTATTAATAATGGTTTTTGGCCTAGCTATTGTTATGATTTTTCCAGAGATAGCTACATATCTTCCTGAAAAGTATCTATCTAGATAATATTCAACTTATAGTTTAATTAAATTTTTTTTATAAAGTTTATTAATTAAAAAATGAAATATTAAGTTTCATATTATTGAAATTTATAATATTCTTTTTACTTAACTTACGTAAAGGAGAGCACGTGAAAAAAAATAAAAAAATAATAACGAACAAAAGGCGTTCGTTTATTAAGAAAGCAGGTTTACTAACGTTAGGAGTTGCGGGTGCCGCTACTGTTAAAGCACCTTATGCTTTTTCTGCAACAAACCCAATTAAATGGAGATTACAGACTTATTCTGGAGCTCCTCTTGGTGCACACGTTATCAAACCACAAATAGAAGCATTTAATAAAGCTGCTCATGGTGAAATGGAAATTGAGCTTTATTATGCGGATCAATTAGTTCCAACTGATGAGCTATTTAGAGCTATGCAGGCAGGAACACTTGATGCAGTTCAAAGTGATGATGCCACAATGGGATCTCCAGTAGACATTTCTGTGTTTGGAGGATACTTTCCATTTGCAACAAGATATAGTTTAGATGTTCCAGCTTTATTTAAATATTATGGTTTAAATGAAATTTGGGACGAAGCATACAAAGAAGTTAAAGGTGTAACATGGTTAAGCACTAGTGCTTGGGATCCATGTCATTTATTCACTGTTAAGAAAAAAGTAACTTCACTAGCTGACATGAAAGGCTTGAGAGTTTTTGGTGTTCCTACAGCAGGAAAATTTTTAGCTCAATATGGTCTAATACCAGTAACCGTTCCATGGGATGATGTTGAAGTTGCTATGCAGACAGGAGAGCTTGATGGAGTATGTTGGTGCGGATTTACTGAGGCATACGAAGTAGGTTGGGCTGATATTTGTAAATATGCACTTACAAACTCAGTTACAGGAGCTTGGTTTGGATCTTACTTTGCTAACTCAAAAGCTTGGGATAAACTTAATCCAAAACTTCAAGCACTTTACAGAATGTCTATTAATGATTCACATTATTATAGACAAGTTTGGTATTGGGGTGGAGAAGCTGATCTACGTGTCAATGGTAAAAAAATGGAACTAACTAGTCTTCCGGCAAATGAGTGGTCTAAAGTTGTGGATGATTCTAAAGCATTCTGGGACAGTACTTCCAAAATAAGTCCTCGAGCTAAAAAAGTTGTTGATGCATTTAAATTATATGCTCAAACAATGGAAAAAGCTGGTTATCCTTATAGATAATAATATTTTTTAGGCGCTTCTTTTATAGAAGCGCCTAATTCTAATATTTAAGGTTTAGCGGTAATACCACCGTCAATAATGATTTCAGTTCCAGTAATATAATTAGATTGGTCACTTAAAAGAAACATAACGGTATTTGATATATCTTTTGGCTCACCAATTCTATTAAGAGGTATTATTTTTGCTAATTTTTTTTTTGCAGATGGATTTTTTTTCCATCTTTTTTGCATATTAGTGTCAACTGCTCCAGGCAATATAGTATTTGATCTAATATTGTTTGAAGCAAATTGAACAGCTAAAGACTTTGAAAGTCTAATCATAGCTGCTTTAGAGGATCCATAAGCATCCTGCGGTCTATCATCACCTGATAATGCGTCAACAGAAGAAACATGTACCATTGATCCAAATTTATTTTTTTTCATTTTAGGTATAATAATTTTAGACAGATAAACCATTGATTTTAGGTTTATTTCATAGACTTTATCCCAAATTTTGGGATCAATATTAGTCGATGAAATATCTTTATCAAACCACAAGACACCTGTTGTATTAATTAAATAATCAATCTGTTTATTTTTTTTGTAAAATATTTCTATAGATGATTTTAATTTATTAAAATTAGTAACATCAATATTTTTATATGTGCAATTTTGATTGTCTTTTAAGAAATTTTTAGGAGGTTTCTTTATATCAATCATAAGTACTGCTATGTTATTTTTTGATAAATTTTTAGAAACTTCTAAACCCATGCCACCACAAGCACCTGTCACAATTGCAGATTTTCCCCTGTATGAGAGTTTCATAATTATTTTAATTTTTTTCTTAAGTGAAAGCTTTTTGGTTTAGTTAAATGTTCATATGCTATTTCAGATAATGAACACCCTTTGCCAGTTTCTTTGACGCCTGTCCAGGATAAACCTGGATCTAGATAATCACATCTATTCATAAATAAAGTTCCGGTATTCACTTTATTACCAAGTTTTTCTGCAGCATCTATGTCTTTAGTCCAAATAGATGCTGTTAAGCCATAAGGACTATCATTCATTAAATTTACACCTTCATTGTCATTATCAACTGGCATTATTCCTACACAAGGACCAAAAGTTTCTTCCATCATAAATTTCATTTCATGATTTACATTGGTAAGTACTTGAGGGATCATGTAATTTTTGTGCTCTTTTGGGTAATCAAATTTTGATTCATTTATCATCATTTTTGCACCTTGTTTTACAGCTAAATTCATCTGATTTTTTATAAAATCTGCAGAAGATAATTTAACAACAGGACCAAGGTTAATACCTTCTTTTAATGGATTGCCTAATTTGTAGCTGTAAGTTTTATCAATAAATAATTCTAAAAAATCATTATATATTTTTTTATCTACATAAATTCTTTCTATACCGCAGCAAGATTGACCAGAATTAAAAAAAGAACCATCCACAAGATTTTCTACAGTATTTTCAAGATCAGCATCATGTCTTACATACGCTGGATCTTTTCCACCCAATTCAAGTGCAATACTTATAAATTTATTCATTGTTGATTTTTGAACTTCATAACCTGCATTCACCGATCCTGTAAATGAAACAAAACCAATTCTTTTATCAGCAACTATTTTTAAACTATCTTTGTGGTCAAGGTGTAAATAACTAAAAATATTTTTAGGAAGAGTTTTTTTAGCTGATTCATACAATTGTTCAGCACAAAGAGGTGTTTGGGCTGAGTGTTTTAATATTACAGAATTTCCTGCTGCAAGAGATGGTATAATTGAATTAACAGAGGTTAAATAAGGATAGTTCCATGGAGCTATAATAAAAGAAAGCCCCATTGGAATTCTTTTAATATAATTTTTAAAATTTTCTTTTTCTGGCAAATAGATGTTTTTTAGTTTTTCGTCTGCAATTAAAAGCATATAATCTGCTCTTTCTTTAAAACCTTTTAACTCATTTAATGCTTGAGAGATTGGCCTTCCCATTTGTCTGGTAATTTCTTCAATAATTTGTTTTTCTTTTGATAAAAAATCAGCAACAAATTTTTTTAATAAATCAACTCTTTCTTCTACTTTGAGTAATCCCCATTCATTTTGGGCAATTACTGAATTTGATATAGTTTCTTCAATTATTTTAGAATTATACTCTCTTTCGACATATATTGTATTATCTATTGGTGTAATTGTTTGGATCATAAAAAATGTAAGATTAAACTAGATTAATTTCATTTACCATATTAAAAACCCTCTATAAATAAATTTAAATATGACTAATTATAACTGGAATTATCCAACTACAATGTGGGTGGGTGAAAATAGAATTACTGACCTAGGAAATGCTTGCAAACAACTAAATATTAAAAGTCCTTTGCTAGTTACAGATGGCGGTTTAGCTAAAACTAAGATGGTTTTAAATATATTGGAAAAATTAAAAAGTGAAGGATTTAAAGTTAGTATTTTTTCAAACGTTGTAGGCAATCCTACTGGTACAAATGTTAAAGAAGGAGTTGAGATTTACAATAAAGACAATTGTGATGGTGTTATAGCTTTTGGTGGTGGCAGTGGGTTAGATGTTGGAAAAGCAGTAGCATTTATGTCTGGACAAACTCTTCCAATCTGGGACTTTGAGGATGTAGGAGATAACTGGACTAAAGCAAATCATGAAAAAATTTCACCAATTATAGCTGTTCCAACTACTGCTGGCACAGGCTCTGAAACAGGCAGGGCTTCTGTAATTTTAAATGAAGACACAGGTGTAAAAAATATTATTTTTCACCCAAAATTTTTACCATCAATAGTAATACTTGATCCAATATTAACTATTGGTCTACCACCAAAAATCACAGCTGCCACAGGAATGGATGCTTTGGCCCACAATCTTGAAGCATTTTGTGCGCCAGGATTTCATCCAATGGCTGATGGTATTGCCTTAGAAGGAATGAGAATGATTAATCAATGGTTGTTAAAAGCTGTAAATAATGGATCTAATATTGAGGCGAGAATGAACATGTTGGCAGCAGCAAGCATGGGCTCTACTGCATTTCAAAAAGGCTTAGGAGCAATTCACTCTTTAAGTCATCCTGTAAATGCATTAAATAATATTCACCATGGTTTATCAAATGCAATTTTTATGCCTTATGTTTTAACTTTTAATAAAGATGTAATTGAGGATAAAATTATTAAAATTTGTGATTATTTGGAATTAAAGAATAAAACATTTGATGGATTTATTAGTTGGATTTTAGATCTTAGAAAAAGATTAGAAATACCTCACAAATTATCAGAAGTGATTAAAGAAAAAGATTTACAACTAGACAGGTTGTCAAAAATGGCCTTAGAAGACCCTTCTACCGGAGGTAACCCTAAAAAATTAACCGAAGCTGACATGAAACTTATGTACCAACATAGCATGTCAGGTACGCTTTTTAATGACTAATTTAAATATTCTCATAGTAGAGGGAAACGATCCAAAGAATAATGAATTTTTTATAAAAGCTGCGAAGGCATCTTGTTCTGAAAACTTAAGAAATTTAGTTTTAAAATTAGAACCAAATTCAAAAATTAAAATTATTAATCCTACAAATGACAATGAAACAAAAGCTGCTTTAGATAATATTTCAAATTATCATGGAATCATTTTTACAGGTGGAGCCATGAGATTAAATGATATGACAGACGAAATTAAAAAACATTTAGATTTTGCATCTAATTGTTTTAAATATGAGAATAAAATATTAGCAATATGCTGGGGATTACAAGTTTGTTCTACAGCAGCAGGAGGAAAGGTAGCTCCAGGAAAAAATGGAGCACATATAGGCATAGGTTCAGATATTGAAATTAATGATGAAGGAAAAAAACACCCCATATATAAAAATAAAAAATTAAAATTTACATCACCTGCATTTAATTATGATGAAGTATCTGAAATTCCTGATGGTGCTACTTTATTATCTAGCGATAAAGTTAATAAAGTAATGGGATTATATTTTAGATCAGGAAAATCTGAAATTTGGGGATTGCAATACCATCCGGATTATGAGTATTGGCAGATGCTAAATTTATCTAATGGAAGAAAAGATCGTATATTACAAAATAATCATTTCGATAATGAAAATGATTTTCAAAATCACTTAAATTATATTAAAGAAGAAGATAAAAAATTAGATTTCGAAAATAGAACGTGCGAAATAAGAAATTGGCTGAATTATCTAATTCAAGAAAAGAGCAAATAACTTAAGTATTGAAAAATTTGATACAAAATTTTAATGGAAATTACATCAAAAAATCAGATAATTGATTATTTTTTCTCTGGATGTAAAACAGACTTATTAATAGGGGTAGAGAATGAAAAATTTCTATTTAGAGAAAAAGACCAGCAAAGAATTAATTATTCAGACATAAAAAAAATATTAAATTTATATTCAGAAAAATATAATTGGGAAAAAATATTCGAAAATGAAAATATAATTGGCTTAAAGCTTGGAGGAAAATCAATTTCTCTTGAACCTGGAAATCAAATCGAATTATCAGGCGATAAATATAAAAATATTCATGGAGTTTGTTCAGAGTCATATGATTTTCAATCAAAACTTAATAAAATCTGCAAGGATTTAAAATTAAAAACTATTGCTGTAGGGCACGATCCTTACTCAAGATTAAGTGATGTGCCCAATAATCCAAAACAAAGATATGAGATAATGACCCAAGAAATGCCAAAAAATGGAAAGCAGAGTTTAAATATGATGTATCAAACATCAGGAACACAGATAAATATCGATTACTTTTCAGAAGAGGATTTTAAAAAAAAATTTAAAATAATTTCTTTCTTGAGTCCAATTACAATTGGAGTTTTTGCCAATTCTGCAATTTCAGAAAATAAACCAAGTGGATACTTATCACTAAGATCTAAAATTTGGCAAGAAACTGCTAGAGGAGGTCTTCCTGAAATTTTTTTAGAGGACATGGATTTTGAAAAATATGCTGATTTTGCAATTAACTTTCCACTTTTGTTTTTAAAAAAAAATAACTCATATTCATCAGCTAATGGAAAAACATTTAAAGATTTTATGGAAGGTAAAATTGAAAATATAAAAAATTTACCAAATTTAGATGATTTAGAATTACATCTTAGCACTATATTTACAGAAAATAGATTAAAAAAATACATTGAGATTAGATCTCTAGATGCATGTGAATGGGATTGTCATTGTGCTGGACCAGCTTTTTTAACTGGATTAATCTATGGTAATTTAGAGAGTACTATTAGCATTATTAATGATTGGAAAAAAGAGGATGTACTAAATGCTTACATTGAAGCACCAAAAAAAGGATTAAATACAATTATAAATAATAAGAAAATATTAGATTGGCTTAGAATTTTTTATGATATCTCAAAAAAAGGTTTAGAAAAAAGAAATGAATTAAATAAAAAAAAAGAAAATGAAACAATTTTTTTAAAAAATATTAAAAACATATTAGATGACAAAAAAAGTAAGGCTGATAAATCTCTGGAAAACTTAATTAATGAATAAAATTGTTGCAATACAAGCTGACCCTATACAAAAAATAAATCCGAAAACAGATACTACTTTATTATTAGCTTTAGAGGCTCAAAAAAGAAAATATAAAATTTATTGGTTTGAACAAAAGGATATTAGTTTTATTAACTCAAAATTATTTGCAAATGTGAAAGAATTAAAATTATTTAATAGTGAAAAAAAATATTTTAAAATAATTAGAAAAAAAAATTTTAATTTATCAAATTCTAAATTAATTTTAATCAGGCAAGACCCACCGTTCAATATAGATTATATAAATTCAACTCTTTTATTAGACACAATTAAAAAAAGAGTAAAAATTATAAATAATCCAGGATCAGTAAGAAATATATCAGAAAAATTGTTTTCAATAAAATTTATGAATTTGATGCCACCAACTATTTTTACAAAAAATTTTAATGAGGTAATAAATTTTTATCAAAAACATAAGAAAATAGTTCTAAAACCTGTCAACGGATATGCTGGAAAAAATATATATTTTATTAATAAAAAGTTGAATCAAAATGCTTTAAGGAATTATCTAAGAAAAACAGGTTTTGTAATGGTTCAAAAATTTCTACCTTTAGTTAAATATGGAGATAAAAGGGTTTTTATTATTAATGGTAAAGTTATGGGAGCTATCAAAAGAGTCCCATCTAAAAATTCAATTTTATCAAATTTATCACAAGGTGGAAAAGCATTTAAAATAAATTTAAATAAATTTGAAAAAAAAATTTCTAGTCAAGTCGCGAAAGTATTAAAAAAAAATAATATTTATTTTGCTGGAATTGATTTAATTTCTGGAAAATTAATAGGAGATATAAATGTAACATCTCCAACAGGCTTAACACAATTCAAAGAATTGACTGGAATAAATTTGGCAGAATATTTTTGGGACAAGTTAAAATTAAAATAATCCTTCAATTTCACCTTTATTATTTAGTTTGATCGAGTCTGCTGCAGGTACTCTTGGAAGTCCTGGCATTGTCATTATTGCCCCACACACAACCACAATAAATTCTGCTCCTGAAGATAGTCTTACTTCTCTTATTGGAACTACATGTCCTGAAGGTGCGCCTTTTAGACTAGGATCAGTCGAAAAACTATACTGAGTTTTAGCGACACATATAGGAAGCTTTCCATAACCTTTTGCTTCAAAATTTTTTAACTGATCTCTTATTTTCGTATCAGCTACTACTTCGCTTGCATGATAAATTTCTTGGGCGATTGTTTCAATTTTTTTGAATAAAGGTAAATCATCTTCATATAAAAATTTAAAATTATTTTTATTATTACATATATCTACTACAATATTTGCTAAATCTTTTGTTCCTTCTCCTCCATCCGACCAGTGTTTACAAATAGATGATTTTACACCTAATGTTTTACAAAAATCCATTAGTGCATTAACTTCTTTATCGGTATCTGTAATAAAATGGTTAACTGCTACTACAACTGGTAAGCCAAACTTTCTTACGTTATTAATGTGTCTTTCTAAATTTACTAAACCTTTATTTAAAGCTTTAATATTTTCATTTTTAAGATCATCTTTAGCTACTCCTCCATGCATTTTTAAAGCTCTTATAGTCGCAACAATTACTACACAATCAGGTTTCAAATTCGATTTTCTACATTTTATATCTAAAAATTTTTCAGCCCCTAGGTCAGCACCAAACCCAGCTTCAGTTACTACATAATCTGCTAGTTTTAATCCTGTTTTTGTAGCTATTACAGAATTACAACCATGAGCAATATTTGCAAATGGTCCACCATGTATTATTGCTGGGTTATTTTCTAAAGTTTGTGTAACATTAGGTCTAATTGCATCTTTTAACAAAACAGTCATTGGACCCTGAGCATTTAAGTCTTTTGCATAAATTGGTTTTTTATCTCTTGTATAAGCTACTGTAATATTTCCAATTCTGTTTTCTAAATCTTTTAAATCATTTGATAAGCAGAAGATGGCCATTATTTCAGAAGCAACTGTAATATCAAAGCCATCTTGTCTAGGATATCCATTAGCTACTCCACCAAGATCTACAACAATTGATCTTAATGAACGATCATTCATATCCATAACCCTTTTCCAAACAATTCTTCGGACATCAATGTTTAGTTTATTGCCCCAGTAGATATGATTATCTATTAAAGCAGAAAGAAGATTATGAGCTGATGTTATTGCATGAAAGTCTCCTGTAAAATGTAAATTTATTTGTTCCATAGGAACTACTTGTGCATAACCTCCTCCAGCAGCCCCTCCTTTCATTCCAAAAGAAGGCCCAAGGCTAGGTTCCCTAAGACAAACAATTGATTTTTTTCCAATTTTATTTAATCCATCATTTAAGCCAACTGATGTTGTTGTTTTTCCTTCCCCAGCAGGAGTCGGAGTAATTGCAGTTACTAAAATTAATTTTCCATCTTTTTTATTTTTTAGTGTATCTAAGTAATCAGTTTTAATTTTTGCGATATATCTTCCTATCGGACTATAAACTTCAGCTTTGTCAGGTACATTTAGTCCATTAAGCACTTCTTGAATGGGCTTCATTTTTGCTGTTCTAGCTATTTCAATATCAGATTTTACTTTACCCATTTTAGCTTTCTTTAATTTTATATATTCAAACTCATTTGAAGCTGGATTAATATCCCCTTTTATGGATTTTTTAAAGTTCTAAAAAATATATATAAAAAAAATAAAGAACTATTTATATTAATTACTATAAAATTTGATTATGCAAAAATATTCAGTCTTCAGCCTTATCAAAAATGCTTTTAAAGGACATAAAGATTGGGAAGTTGCCTGGAAAGACCCAAATCCTAAATCTGAATATGATGTTATAATTATAGGAGGCGGGGGTCACGGTTTAGCTACAGCATACTATCTTGCTAAAGAACATAATATTACAAAAGTTGCAATTATTGAAAAAGGATGGATAGGAGGAGGTAATGTTGGAAGGAACACTACCATAATCAGATCAAATTATATGCACGACGAAAACGGTTTGTTTAGCGAGTTCGGTATGGATTTATGGAGAAATATGAGCCAGGATTTAAATTTTAACGTCATGTTTTCTCCAAGAGGAATAATTAACCTTGCACATTCTGATGCACAAATGAATGTTTATTCAAGAAGAGGAAATTCAATGCGTTTAAACGGAATTGATGCAGTTCTGTTAAATAGAGAAGAGGTTAGAAAAATTATACCCATGGCAGATTTTTCTGAAAATGTAAGATTTCCAATATTTGGAGGACTAATGCAACCAAGCGCTGGAACAGCTAGACATGATGCTGTTGCATGGGGATATGCACGTCAAGCAGACTCGATGGGAGTAGATATTATTCAAAATTGCGAAGTCACAGGATTTGATATTTCTAATGGAAAAATTTTAGGAATAAGGACTTCAAAGGGTGACATTAAAGCAAAAAAAATTGGTCTATGTGTTGCTGGAAGCACAAACATCTTAGCAGAAAAATTAAATATGACATTACCTGTTGAAACACATCTTTTGCAGGCATGTGTGTCAGAACCAATTAAACCAATATTAAATAGTGTAGTAACGTTTGGAGCTGGACACTTTTATTGCAGTCAATCTGACAAAGGTGAAATGGTTATGGGAGGAGATCTTGATGGATATAATAGTTATGCTCAAAGAGGCAATCTTCCAACATTACAACATGTGTTAACTGAAGGGATAGCAATGTTTCCGTTTCTTAGTAAATTAAAAATGCTTAGAACATGGGGAGGAATTATGGATATGTCTATGGATGGGTCACCCATTATTGATAAAACACATATTGAAGGTCTATATTTAAATTGTGGATGGTGTTATGGAGGGTTTAAAGCAACACCTGCATCTGGATGGACTTTTGCTCATACAATTGCCCAAGACAAACCACACGAATTAAATGAGGGTTATAGTCTAAATAGATTCAGCACGGGTCATTTAATTGATGAAAAAGGTCTTGGAACAAAAACTTGGATTTCTTAAATGCTTTATATTAAATGTCCTCATTGTGGTTTGAGATCTCAAAACGAATTTTCATATGGTGGTGATGCAACAGTAAAGAGACCAGAATTAAATAAAGAAATTTCTGACCAAGAATGGGATAATTTTGTTTATTTAAGAAAAAGTCCAAGAGGAAAACATTTAGAATTATGGCAACATATTTCAGGATGTAGACAATGGATTAAAGTTGAAAGAGATACATTAACCCATGAAATATTTACAACATTAAAATCAAACGAAGAATTATAAAATGTCAGAGAACTTCAGATTAGATAATGGTGGGTTAGTAAATAGAAGTAAAAAAATTTCGTTTAAATTTAATGGCAAAAAATATTTTGGTTATGAAGGAGATACTTTAGCTTCAGCACTAATTGCAAATGGAGTCCATCTAGTTGGTAGAAGTTTTAAATATCATAGACCTAGAGGATTTTTTGGAGCAGGCGTAGATGAACCTTATGCGATAGTTCAAATGAATAGAAATAATGAAGTTGATCCTAATGTAAGAGCAACTGAACAAGAATTATTCGAAGGTTTAGAAGCAAAAAGTGTAAATTGTTGGCCAAATGTAGATTTTGATATTGGTGCAATAAATAATTTTTTAGGCAAATTTTTCCCTGCAGGTTTTTATTATAAAACTTTTATGTGGCCTAAAAGCTTTTGGCACAAGGTTTATGAGCCAATTATTAGAAAAGCTGCAGGTTTTGGAGCGGCATCTATTAAGCATGATAAGGAGAGATATGAACATAAATATGAATATTGTGATCTTTTAATAGCAGGGTCAGGGCCCTCAGGCCTTGCAAGCGCTTATGCAGCAGCACTAAACGGTGCTAAAGTAATTTTGGCTGAAGATAAATCTAGATTTGGTGGAAGTCTTCTAACTAGTGAAGTAACAATTGGAAATCAAAGCGGTCAAGAATGGTCAGAAAAAATAATTTCTGAACTTAAATCAATGTCAAATGTAATTGTGAAAAATAGATCTCAAGTTTTCGGTTATTATGATCATAATATGCTTGTTATGTCTGAGAGAATTAGTGATCATTTACCTGAAACAGAAAAATATACTCCTAAGCAGAGACTTTGGTATATTCGCGCTAAAGAAGTTATTATTTCGTCTGGATCAATAGAAAGACCTTTGGTTTTTGGAAATAATGATACCCCAGGTGTTATGCTTTCTTCTGCAGCTAAAGAGTACTTAAAAATTTATGGAGTATTAGTTGGAAAAAAGCCATTAATATTTACAAACAATGATAGTGGATATGAAACTGCTATAGAATTTAAAAAGAATGGAATAGATCCAGTCGTTTTAGATACAAGAAAAGATCCTAATTCAGAAATTATAAAAGAAGCCAAAGACTTAAATATAAATATAAAGCTTTCTTATGTTGTTGTGTTAGCCAAAGGTTATAAAAAAGTTAGTTCCGCAGATATTGCTAAAATATCAGATGATAAAAAAAATATAAGCAACATTGTAAATATAAAGTGTGATTGTATTTGTGTTTCTGGATTTTGGACACCAACAATTCATTTAGCTTCACAATCAGGTAATAAAACTAAATTCAATGAAGAAATAGATGCATTTATTCCAAGCCACTCAAAGCAAAATGAAACAACGTTAGGATCTGCTAATGGAATTTTTACACTAGAAGAAACATTAAAAACATCTTTTGAAAAAGGAAATGAATTATCAAAGAAAATAACAAATAAAGAAAATAAAATTTTAGTACCATCAGTTGTAGAAAAAAAATCTTCTAATCACGATAAATTTTGGTGTGTGCCATTACCAAAGGGAAAAAATTATAAAAGATTTTTAGATTTTCAAAATGATGTTGCTGTATCTGATATACAACTTGCATTAAGAGAAGGTTACAGATCAATTGAGCATGTAAAAAGATATACAACATTAGGAATGGCGACTGATCAAGGAAGAACTAGCAATCTTAATGGATTACAATTAGTTTCAGAAATAGAAAATAAAGTTGTACCTCAAGTAGGTCATACTACTTTTAGGCCTCCATTTTCACCTGTTTCAATAGGAGCAATTGTTGGAAGAGAAATTGGAAAACATTCAAAACCAACAAGAAAATCACCTATGCATTATTGGCATGAAAAAAATAATGCAGTGTTTGTAGATGCAGGTGTTTGGCTGCGTCCAAGATATTACAAACAAGGAAATGAAAATTTATTTGAAGCTTCAAAAAGAGAAGCAAAAAATGTTAGGCAAAATGTAGGAGTTTGCGATGTAACAACTTTAGGTAAAATTGATATTAAAGGACCTGATGCTGCTGAATTATTAAATAGAGTTTATACCAATGCTTGGCTTAAGTTACCAGTTGGTAAGGCAAGATATGGGGTAATGTTAAGAGAAGATGGGATTGTAATGGATGATGGAACAACAACTAGAATTTCAGAAAACCACTATCATATGACAACTACAACTGCCCAAGCAGCAAATGTTTTATCTCATCTAGAATATTATTTACAACTAGTGTGGCCAGAATTGAATGTAAATGTAGTTTCATCCACAGAGCAATGGGCAGGAGCTGCAATTGCTGGACCAAAATCTAGAGACGTACTACAAAAATTATTTCCAGATTTAGATGTTTCAAATGAAGGGTTACCATTTATGGGATATAGGGAGGGTAATTTATTTGGGATTAATGCTAAAATTTATAGAATTTCATTTTCAGGTGAACTTGCTTATGAGGTAAATGTTGAATCCGATAATGGTAACTTTATGTGGGAAAAAATAATGGAGATTGGAAAAGTGTTTAATATTGAGCCTTATGGAACAGAGGCTTTATCAACATTAAGAATCGAAATGGGACACGTTGCAGGATCTGAATTAGATGGGCGTACAATTCCTTATGATAATTCATTAGAAGGATTAGTTAGTAAGAAGAAAGATTTTATTGGAAAAAGATCTTTAAGCAAAAAAGCTTACATAGAACCTAATAGACAAAAAGTAGTTGGAGTCATTCCATTAGATAAAAAAACGAGTATTCCTGAAGGATCATATATAGTTAAAGATTCAAATGCGAAACTTCCAAACCCTAAATTAGGTTATATATCTGCTTCTTGTTGGAGTGTTGAATATGATAATCCATTTTCACTTGCGATAATTAAAGACGGAAAAAATATGATTGGTCAAAAACTTTTTGCAATGTCTCCTTTAAAAAATAAAACAATACCTGTTGAAATAGTATCATCACACTATGTTGATCCTAAAGGAGAAAGAGTTAGATCATGATATCGATATCAGCTTTAAATTATATTCATAAACTAGGTCTTTTTGGAAATCATGAGAATAAAAATGAAGAAAATTTGCTAAAAGTTTCTGAAATTAAGAACTTACTTATTGTTCAAATAGTTCAGTATAAAAATTCTACTATTTCATTTGAAAATATCAATATTGATAGTTTGAAATTAAAAAATGAACCAATAAATGTAGTTAATTCAAATGATACAAGAATTTTATGGAATGGTCCAAAAAATTGGCTTCTAGTTTCAACAAAAAAAGAATTATTAAAAAATATTTTAGAATCTTTTAAAGAAACAGATTTTGCAGTAACAGATTTATCTCATTCTAGAGCTGTAATTGAAATAAAAGGTCAAAATGCTAAAGAGATTTTAAAAAAAGGTTGTCCTTATAATTTTAATCTCTTAAACAAGGGCAATAGTATCAATTCTACATATAATGGAATAGCTTTTACAGCTGATATGATTGATGATAATCCAGTTAAAATAAGATTATTTTCTTTAAGAAGTTTTGGAGAGTCTTTTTATCATTCAATTACGGACTCTTCACTGGAATTTGGTTATAAAGCTATTTAATTTATAATAAAATAGAAGAAAATCACCCAATTTGGATAGTTTAACTATTTACTCTCTTGAGTTGAATAAAAAATGGCTTTAATATTCAACTAGAGAGATAAATAAAATTATGAGGATAAATAAAATATTTGTTTATATTGTTGCTAGTGTAATTTTATCAGGTTGTGCACAATCAACAGCAATGCTCGGACCGGCAATTACCTTAGCTTCTACAGGAAATATTTCGCAAGCTGGATTAACATTCGTAACAAACAAGGCTGTACAAGAGGAAACTGGAATGGATACAGTTTCATTTGTTTCAAAAAAAATTGAACAAAATAATACAAAAAGTAGAATGAAACGTGATTTTAAAGAATTAGTTGAAACTAATTTTGAAAAAACTAGAGGAATATTAATTTTACAAGATCAATCTAATATATTTAATTGAATTAATTCATTCTGACTTGTTTCTTTGCACCAAAGCTCGTAGTTTTCACAAATTCTCCAAATATGATCAAAAGCTCGTTGTGATATTTCTAAAGGGTAGTGACTTTTAGCATAGTATAAATCAGGATATCTAATTAATTGTTTTATCATTGTATCTCTTTGAATTATTAAAAGTTTTAAAGTTTCAGTTGTTACTTTTTTTCCATTTTTTTTATCAATAAAATCATTTTCCTTTAATTCATTTAACCAAGCATCATGAAACTTTCCGCTACTGATTTGATTATATAAATTTGTTCCAATAAATCTTTCTATAGCCTCAATAATAGTGATTTCTGGATTATTTTTTTTTATATTAAGTACTTTTAAATATATAACTTCAGCAACAAATAGAACAAAAGGTTTTGTTTTGTCAGTTTTCACAATTAGATTATAAGCTTAATGTGTAATATCGTGAGTTAGGATCTTCTTTGTAATGAGCAAATGGAGGACATTCTTTGAAACCAAATTTATAAAATAATTTTCTAGCAGGTAAAAAAAAATGCCCTGCACCCGTTTCTACACTTAATTTTGTGATTTCTAATTTTTTAGATTCCTCAATTAAATAATTAATTATTTTTTCACCAATTCTCATTTTTCTAAAATCATCTGCTACTCTTATTGATTTAAATTCACCATGATTTTTTTCTAAAAATTTTAATGCACCACAACCGATTAGTTTATTATTTTCCCACAAACTCCAAAATTTTATACTTTGATCTTTTAAACCTTCTATATCAAGAACATGTGTGCTGCCAGATGGTGAAACCGATTTTAGCTCTACGAAATGTTTATTCAGCAATTCATTTACTTCTGGATTATTAAAATTTCCCTCTATTGATTTCATTTTAATATATTATCAAGTTTTTCTACTTGTCCAATTTTAAAAAT
>CABXCB010000002.1 GCA_902510635.1 uncultured Pelagibacteraceae bacterium | reverse complement strand
CATTTCATATTTCAAGAGGTTTATTGGAATTTGCGATTCATCCAGAGAGTTCTTATGTTCAAAATAATCAATTAGATTTACATAAAGACATAGTTTTATTTTGTGCTGCGGGAGGAAGATCTGCTCTAGCAGCAAAAACACTTAAAGAAATGGGTTTTACAAATGTATCTCATGTAGAAGGAGGCTTTGGTTTAATGGTTCAAAAAGGTTTTAAAATTAAATCTTAATCATAAAGTGAAATTCTTTTTGCAAAGAAAATTCTAATAAGCCAATAAATAACAATTCCAAGTGGACCAGTAAAATAAGTTATAGCAAGCGGGAAAAAAACAAGAATTTTTGACATTGAAAATTTTCTGCTATCACTAACTATCCAAGAACCGCAAAATAAATTAATTGTAAGAAAATGTGTCCAAAAGATAATTAAAAATGCTCTTTCATTGAATAATTCGCCCAAATAATCTAATCCTAAATACAAACTAAAATTTTGTATAAAATCGTATCCAGAAACAAAATAATAATAAATTAAATATAAATAAATTATACTTAGTATAAAAATTGGAAAAACTGAGCTAACAAAAACACCACAAACCTTTGAATTAGGAAAAAACATAAGTACAAACCAAAATGGAATAACCCCAATGTTCAACCATAAATAGATCATATCAATTGTAAAGAATGTAGAAATTTGTTCGGCCATAAGAAAATATATTATATTACATCAATTAATGATTCCTATAAAAAATAAAAAAAAAAATTTAGAAGCTACAGTTGAAGAAATGCGCAATTTTGCTTTTGCTTATATTGAAAAGTATGCTCCTTCAAAGCAACAATTAAAGACTTATTTGTTAAAAAAATATATTAAACTTAAGGTATCTAGTGTTAATAAATCAAATATTAATGATTTAATAAATGCTGTTTTAGAAGATTTAGAAAAAACTAAATTCATAAACGATAAATTTTACTCAAATTCAAAAGCTAAAAGTTTAATTCAAAGAGGAAGTTCAATTAATAAAATAAGAAGTTATTTATTTTCCAAAGGCATTAATGATAAGTATATTAAAACTACCTTAGATGGAATTATAGCTGATAATGTAGATCAAGATTTTTTTTCAGCTATAAAAGTTTGTAAAAAAAAAAGAATAGGACCAGCTAGAGATGAAAATAATAGAACCTTGTTCTATAAAAAAGATATAGGAATTTTAGCAAGATCTGGATTTGATTTTGATACCTCAAAAAGAGTTATGGATTTAAATAAAGATGAATATTTAAAAATAATAAATTTACTTTAATCTTTTTTATTTTTTTCATTAAGATAATAATTAATTTTATTTTTAATATAATTTTTTACAAAAACAAAAACTATAAGACCAAAAATTGATACCGATACAATAATTATTAATATTATTCTTAATTGTTCACTCATTAAAGCAAATTAGATCTTTTTAAAATTAAACTTGGATTTTTAAAATCTTTTTTTCCATACAAAATTTCTTGACTTTCAAAATCTGTAATTAAACCACCCGCATTAAACAATATAGCATGACCAGCTGCTATATCCCATTCACAAGCTCTAGGTTCCGCAATGTATAGATCATATTCACCAGATGCAATAACACAAAACTTTAATGAACTTTTCATCTTTGTATGTTCAGTAACATTAAATTTTTTATGCAAATCTTTAATTTGAGGTTTTAATTCATTAGAATAAGATACAGCTTTGATTTCTCCTTTTTTTGATATCTTTTTACAATCTAGTATTTTCTTTTTGTTATTTGATATTTCAAATGATTTACCTTGATTGTAAGAATAGAATAATCTTTTTTTTGCTGGAGCATGTATAATTCCAATTTCAGGCCTATTGTTAATAATTAACCCAGCATTAATTGTAAATTCATCTCGATTATTTATATAATCATAAGTACCATCAATAGGATCAATCAACCAAAAGGTTTTTAAATTTTCATTTGATTTATTTATTGAAGATTCCTCTGAGACGATAGGTATATCGTGAGTTATTTTTTTAATTTTACTAGTTATTAATTTATTTACCTCAATATCACCATTTGTAACTGGAGTACCATCATTTTTTATTTCTTTTTTTAAACCTTCTTTTCGTAATTTTAGAGAAATATCAGCAGCTTCTTCAAATGTACTTAATAAATTTTCAGTAATTTTTTTTTTAGTTTCTTCAAGCATTATTGTTAAATTTTTCTAACTCTATATTTTCTGAATTAATAACTTTTTTTCCAACATTTTGAAAATTAACAGTAATTTTATTATTAATTATTGATTGTACTTGTCCAATTCCCCAGTCTTTATTTAATGGATTGATTACTTTATCTCCTGGTTCGAATTCTAAAATCATTTTATGTACCTTATAATAGAAATAAGTATAAATACCATCAATGAGTAATAAATTAAATTCTATCGGATTAAAAAAAGATCCAAAAGATACAACCGTAGTTGTTGCAATGTCTGGAGGGGTAGATTCATCTACAGTAGCAGGGATAATGAAAGATCAAGGATATAATGTTATTGGAATAACATTAAAATTATATGATGATGCAAAGGAAGTACCTAAATCAAAGCAGTGTTGTGCTGGACAGGATATACTAGATGCAAAAAGAGTAGCCGATAAATTAAAAATTCAACACAAAATCTTATATTATCAAAATAAATTTAAATCAGGTGTAATAGATAAATTTGTTGAAAGCTATTTAAAAGGTGAAACACCAATACCGTGTGTTCAATGCAATCAAACTATAAAATTTAAAGACTTATTTGAAGAATCAAAAAACTTAAATGCTGATGCTTTAATTACTGGACATTATGTCAAAAGCATAACTAATGATGATGAAACTAATATGTATAAAGCCATTGATGCAGATAGAGATCAAAGTTATTTTTTATTTAACACTACAAGAGAACAACTAAACTATTTAAGATTTCCCCTTGGAGGAATGTTAAAGTCAGAAACAAGAGAAATTGCCAAAAAACTTGGTTTAAATGTTGCTGAAAAACCAGATAGCCAAGATATATGTTTTGTTCCAAATGGCGATTATTCTTCAGTAATAAAAAAATTTAGACCAGATTCTTATCAAAAAGGAAATATTAAAGATACTGATGGTAAAGTAATTGGAGTTCACGAAGGAATTATAAATTTCACAATTGGTCAAAGACGAGGAATAAAAATTTCAAGCAAGTACCCTCTATATGTAATCGAAATAAATGCTAAAAAAAATGAAATTATAGTTGGGCAGAAAAAATATTTAATTCAAAAAAAAATTAAATTAAAAGATTTAAATATATTGTGCGATTTAAAAGAATTAAAAAAAGAATTATTGGTAAAGGTAAGATCAACAGGAAGATTAATAAAAGCAAATATAGATTTAAATAAAGATACAGCCAATATTAATTTATTAGATGAGGAATATGGAATCTCACCAGGGCAAGCATGTGTATTTTATTCAAAAAATAGTAAAGGATATAAAGTTTTAGGTGGTGGCTGGATTACAAAATAATATTTATTTTTTTTTCCACATAAAATATGTAAGTAGATAAAAGCTTATTACGCCCATAAAAAAATCCCATTCAAGAGCATGCTTGTAAGCCTTATATCCAGGTATACTAATTATTGGAATTGAAACTACAGCTATTATAACAAGCATAGTAATTAAAAATCTTTTAAGTTTTAAAAATTTGATATTTATTAATCCACTAATTTTTTCTTTTATTTTGTATAGTGAAAAAACCAAATAACCTTGTGCAACTACTTCGAAAATAATAAATAATAAAATAACAACTTTTCTAAATAATTTATATAAATTCAAATCAAAATGAATACCTAAAAAAATTGAATGTATAGTTAATAGAATAGCTGATCCAATACCAAAAAATAAAATCTTATTAATAAACTTGTAATCAACATTAAATTTTAAAAGTATTTTTTTGTTATAAATCCAATATTTGATTAGTAAATATGAGGTAATAAACATAGCAGGTTTAAATATTAAGTAGGTTGGAAATACACGTGCAGTTCTACTAATAGAAGCACCTCCATCAAAGTATGGAATTGTATTATGTAAAATATGTTCTTGGTTTGGAAAAAGACCGTGAAATTTAGTTATTAATAATAAACATAAATTTAATCCAAAAAAAGGTATTAAAAAAACCCATATAGATATGGATTTTAATTGTTTTATTTCTCTCATTTAAATGAAATTACTTTTTCTTATTTTTTTTTCTAGCTCTTCTTTTTTTTGAGCCCATTTTTCTACGGCCTCTATGTTTTTTTGGATATCCCATATATTCCTTTTATTATTTTATTGACTTATATAGCGGATATAGCATTGTCAGAAATACTTATCAAATTTTTTATGAATAAATCTTTTAAAACTTTTTTAAAGCATACAGCAAAAGATTATTATAACCAGTCTGTAAATCCTCCAGTAGTCAGAGCCTCTACAATTATCTTCAAGACAATGAATGAATTAAGAAAAACTCAGGCCAAAGGAAAAAAAAACCCTACTGGCGGACATTTTGATTATGGAAGACAAGGAACATCAACAACTTACATTTTACAAAAAATGTTAAAAGAAATGGAAGAATGCTACCATGTATTTTTAACTCCAACTGGTTTCGGTTCAGTTTTTCTATCAATTTTCAGTGTTGTTCGCCCGGGTGATGAAATACTTGTTGCTGATCCAGTTTATTATCCAACACGACTTTTAACTCAAGATTTTCTTAAACCATTTAATATTAAAACAATTTTTTATAATCCTCACGATTTAAATACTTTAAAAAATAAAGTTACTGCTAAAACAAAATTAATTTACGTTGAAAGTCCTGGTAGTAATTCTTTTGAATTCCAAGATTTGTCCAAAATAGTTTTAATAGCAAAAAAGTATAAATTATTTACAGCAATAGATAATACCTGGGCTACACCATATTTTTTAAAACCTATTAAATTAGGGTTTGATATGTCTATTGTGTCTGCAACAAAATATTATTCAGGTCATTCAGATGTAATGGGTGGAAGTTTAGCAGTTAACAAAAGAGTTTTTAAATACGTTGAAAAAGCAAATAAAATAACTGGTTTAAGGTTAGGGCCAGATGATGCATACCTTATAATAAGAGGACTTAGAACGTTAGACGTTCGTCTAGATAAACACCAGGA
Organism: uncultured Pelagibacteraceae bacterium; assembly: GCA_902510635.1. Classification (GTDB taxonomy): domain Bacteria; phylum Pseudomonadota; class Alphaproteobacteria; order Pelagibacterales; family Pelagibacteraceae; genus Pelagibacter. The sequence continues at coordinate 50,815 of CABXCB010000002.1, read as the reverse complement.
AAATGCAAAAAAAATAGCAAATTTTTTGTCTAAAAATAAAAAAGTGAAACTTTTATATCCATATAAAAAAGGTTCTTATAATTTTAAGATGTGGAAAAAATATTACTCAGGCGCATCTGGTTTAATGGGTTTAAAAATTAAAGCAAAAAGTAAAAAGTCTGTCCTTAAATTTGTAAACTCATTAAAATTATTTGGTTATGGATATAGTTGGGGTGGGTTTGAAAGTTTGGCATTACAACAAGAATTTAGAGAATTAGGAAATAGAAAGTATTTAGGTCTAGAGAAAAATGATCATCTAGTTAGACTTCATATTGGTCTTGAAGATCCAAAAGATTTAATTAATGACTTAAAAAGATCTTTAAGATTTATTAAATGACTTCAGAAAAATTTATTCCAAATAAAACAGCTTTAATTACATTAATAGCTGCAAGCTTGGTTGTAATTATTTCATTAGGAATTAGACAAACTTTTGGACTTTTCTTTTTTGATTTTGAAATTGATCTTGGTTGTACACAAACTGAGTTTGGTTTTGCGATGGGTATTCAATTATTTTTTTGGGGACTATTTGGACCTCTTTTTGGATTAATTACAGATAAATTTAGTGGAAGAGTAGCTGTATTTATAGGCTTTTTATTTTATTTGGCTGGAATTTATTTTTTAAATTATGGACCAAATACTGGTTTTTGGTTTACTTTCGATTTAGGAATTTTAATTGGAATTGGACTTGCTGCAACTGCAATAAGCATTCCTATTTCTATTGTATCTAAACATTTTCCATTAAATAAAAGGACTATCGCAATAGGTATTGTTACTGCAGCTGGTTCTTTTGGATATTTTGTTTCACCAATTTACACTAGATTTTTCCTTTTAGAATTTGGCTGGAACCCAACGTTACTTATTTTTGGAGCTATGATTTTAGCAGGTTTGGTTATTTCTTTATTTTTAACTACTCCAATGGCAGAATTAAAACAAGAAAACGAAAATAATCAAACAGCCATACAAGCCATAAAGGAAGCATTTTCAAACAAAAGTTATAACTATTTAACCTTAGGCTTTTTCGTATGTGGTTGGCATATAGCTCTTGTTGCAACTCATATTCCCATGCATATAAGAGATAAGGGACTTGAAGATTGGACAGCAACTGCAATTTTAGCATTAATTGGCTTATTTAATATTTTTGGAACTTTGACTAGCGGATATTTATCTACAAAAGTTAGTAAGAAAAAATTATTAAGTGCAATTTATTTATTAAGAGGAGTTTCAATATTATATTTTATACTTATGCCATCAAGTGTGATTAATGCATTAATTTTTGGTGCTACATTTGGTTATCTGTGGTTATCAACAGTTCCGCCTACAAGCGGTATAGTAAGTCATATTTTTGGAACTAAATATGTGTCTTTATTATATGGTTTTGTTTTTTTAAGCCATCAAGTTGGATCATTTCTAGGCGCTTATCTTGGTGGGTTATTTCATGATTTATATGGTTCACTTGATTACGCATGGTACATTTCTATCGCTTTATCTTTATTTGCAGGCTTGATACATTTACCTATAAAAGAGATAACAATTGAAAGAAAAAAACTCGCAACATCTGAAATTTAATCCTTATTTAGAAAAGCTATATCATTCTGATAAGCCTTTAATAATTTATAAAGTTCAAGATGGCTACAATCTATATACTGATTTTTCAAAAAAAATTATATTAACAAAAAAAAATATAAATAATTTTTTTAATTCATTTAATAGTAAAAAATTTAAAAAAGAAACTGATCTTTTAATAGGATTCTTTGGATATGAAATTCTTTGCAATTTGTTGAATATTCAAATTAAAAATCAAAAAAAACTCAATTTTTATAAAGGTATTTTTTACAAACCAGAAACAATAATAAAGATAAGAAAGGATATAAAAATAATATCATCAATTAAAAATCATAAGTTTAATAATTTTTTTAACAAAACCCAGATTTTGAGTCCATTTAAGGCAAATATTAATTATGAAAAATATAAAAAAATATTTGATATATTTTCAAAAAAAATAAGGAAAGGGGAGACATACCAAATTAAAATTTGCACTAAATATAAAAATGAATCAACAATTAACCCAGTTAACTTTTTTTGGAAATTAATGAAAATAAATTCATCACCCGAATCCTTTATGATTAGAGATAAAAGTTTTTCAATAGTAAGTTGTTCACCTGAAACTCTTGTTGATAAGAAAGGGAATAAGATAATTACCAAACCTATTGCTGGAACTCTTAAAAAAAGTAAAAAAATTAATAAAATTAAAGCACTAAATTTTTTTAGAAATAACGAAAAAGAAACGAAAGAACATAACATGATTGTTGATATGGAAAGAAATGATTTATCAAAAATATGTAAACCAGGAACAGTTAAAATATTAAAAAAAAAATATGTAGAAGAATACAAGCATCTTTTTCATTATGTTACATCGATACAAGGTATATTAAAAAATAATACTTCTCCAAAAAACATAATTAAATCTATGATGCCAGGAGGCTCAGTTATTGGATGCCCGAAGATTAGAACTCTTGAACTTTTAAACAAACAAGAAATCGAAGATAGAAATATATTCACTGGCAGTTTTGGCTACATAAAATTTAATGAGGATATGAGATTTAATATAATTATAAGATCAATTTTAAATTATAAAAGTATGTCAGAAATTTCAGCAGCATCAGGAGTTGTGTTAGATAGTTCTTCTAAAAAGGAATTTAATGAAAATTTTATAAAAGCAAAATCTTTATTGGATCTATATAAATGATTTATATAATTGATCATCAAGACTCTTTTACTTGGAATGTTGTACATCAATTTTCAAAATTTGATGAAGTATATTGTTCTAATTATTTTAATATTAATAAAAAAAAATTAAATCAATCAAATGTAATTGTTTTGTCACCAGGGCCAGGATCTCCAAAAGATTATCCGTTAACCTCAAAGATTTATAAAAAATATAAAGGAAAAAAGAAAATAATAGGAATTTGCTTAGGATATCAACAAATTTTATTTAATGAAAAAGGTAAAATAGTACAACAAAAAAATATTTTTCATGGTTATCAATCAAGAGTAAAAGTAACAAATGAAAGTAAATTATTTAAAAAAAATAAAATATTTAAAGTTGGAAGATATCATTCTTTAAAATTATATGAGCCTTACAAGTCAGATAATATAAAAATAACGATGAGATGTACAAAATCTAGTATTCCAATGGCTATCGAAAATAGAGAAAATAATGTATATGGTTTTCAGTTTCATCCAGAATCTTTTTTAACAGAAAATGGCAACTTTATTATTAAAAAAATCTTATCGTCATAAAGATTTCAAAGAAGTTAAATTTAACGATCTTTGGAATAGACATGGTATTTTCACTACAATGCGAGTTCTAGGTAGATCCGCAAAAATTTTATTCTATAAAACTCATATAGATAATTTAATTAAATCATTAAAAAAATATAATATTCATAAAAAAGATCTAAGAAATAATATTTTAAAATTAATTAAATTAAATTTAAAAAAAAATAAAAATTATGATCACTTGTTAAGAGTTGCTTCAAATAATAAAATTGTTTCTATTTCTTTACGCAAAAGGCCAGTCCCCAAATCTAATTTTAAACTTAAATTGACAAATTATAAAAGAATAGACGCTGCTTATAAAAACTTAAAATATAAAAAAATTTTAAAAATACTAAGCAAACTTGATGTTACGAAATTTGATATAGCTCTTTATAAACAAAATAAAATATTAGAAACTGGCACATCTAATTTATTGTTTGTTAAAAGTAATAAAGTATTTTCACCTAAAAAAGATTGTTACAAGGGTACAACAATTAAGTTTTTTAGTAAAAAAGTTAAGATAAAATTTATAAATATATTTATAAAAAATATTAACAATTTTGATGAAATTCTAATTGTTGGATCTGGAAAAGGAATTACCTCAGTTTCATCAATTAATAATAATTTATGGAAAAGAAAAAGTTTAAAAGTGTTTTACAAACTTTTAAAAATATATAAATCTGAAATTACAAATAATTAGCATTTATGAAAGATCCTAATAACCCATGTTTATTCTGTATAACTAAAAATGATGATATTATTGAAGAAAATCAATTTGCTTATGCTACATTTGATCCATATCCTGTTTCAAATAAACATAGTTTAATTATACCGAAAAGACACGTAAAGGAGTACTTCGAATTAAGTGAAGAAGAAATTATAGGATGTAATCAACTAATAAAAAAAATTAAGATCAAAGTTGAGAGTAATGATAAAACTATAAAAGGATTTAATATTGGCATTAATTCTGGAAATGTTGCAGGCCAATCAATTATGCACTGTCATATTCACTTGATTCCAAGAAGAGAAGGTGATGTGGAAAATCCTCAGGGTGGCGTTAGAGGAGTAATTCCTTCAAAACAACATTATATAAGAAAAAATAAATAAATTTTCATATATTGGCGATACTAAATGACCAGATTCCAAGGTTGATCTATTTTGTTAACTATACTAAATACTTTATTCGAAAGGGAAAAATCATATGCTATCTATTAATCCATTTGCAATATTAGCTGAAACTGTGTCACCAATTTTTATGCAGTCTTTTGTTGTATTAATGATTGTTTTAATTGCTGTTGGTACCCTTATAGATATTATTCATAAAAAAAATGTTAAGTATTTTTTTGAAAATGCAAAAAAAGCAAAATTATCAGCTACTAAAACTTTAAGTACTGGAGAAAGAATATCTGTAATTTCTAAAACAATTGTAAGTGATATAGCTACAACTTCTGAACTAGGAGCTGGTAAAAGAAGAGCGGCTCATCTACTTGGAATGTATGGAACAATTTTATTCTGGATCGGATCAGCAATAATGATTTTTTGTTATTCAAATCCATCTGCAGATACTCCATCTTTTTGGCCTATCATTTGGCATGCTGGTGCTATTATGACAGTTGTGGGAGGAGGTTGGTTTTGGTTTTTTTTAAGAGTGGATGTTTATTCAGAAGCACAACCTTGGTTTAGAATTATACAAGCAGACTTATTTGTTCTTGCCCTCGTTGCTTCATCTTTAACTGGTTTAATTTGGTCCTATTTACAATCTTTAAATTTAAATGATAGATGGGATGACAAAGTATTTTTAATATTATTTATTGTATCAAACCTTGTTTTATTTGGAGGAGTATATTGGTCTAAATTTGCTCATATGTTTTATAAACCTGGAGCTGCAATACAGAAAAATTTAGCAGAAGCTGACGGTTCCAGAGACAATTTGCCACCCGAAGCAGATGCCCCAAAACAATTTGGATTAGGTATAAGTAGGGAGAATCCAAAACATTATTAATATGATTTTGAAAGGATTAAAATAAATTATGTCAACTTTTGTATATATGACCCGTTGTGATGGCTGTGGTCACTGTGTAGATATCTGTCCCTCAGATATTATGCACATTGATGAAACGATTAGACGTGCAAAAAATATAGAACCAAATTTTTGTTGGGAATGTTATTCATGTGTTAAAGCTTGCCCTAATCATGCAATAGATGTACGAGGTTATGCTGACTTTGCTCCTATGGGTCATAGTGTAAGAGTTAGAAGAGAAGAAGAAAAAGGAACAATCTCTTGGAAAATTAAATTTAGAAATGGGACTGTAAAAGACTTTGTTTCTCCAATAACAACAAAACCATGGGGAAAATTTATTCCAAAACTTGCAGATGGTGACAAACCAAACCAAGGAGAGATAAATTCACAAATTCTTTATTCAGAACCAGAGGGTTTAAATACAAAAAAAGAATTACCAAAGGTAGAAAAAAGTTCTTTTAAAAAAGGTGTTTATTATTAATGGCTAAAAAAACTATTTTTGAAGATTGTGATGTTCTAGTTGTTGGAGGTGGAATGGCTGGAACTGGTGCTGCTTTTGAAGCGAGACATTGGGGAAGAGATCTAAAAATTATTTGTGTTGAAAAAGCAAATATAGATAGAAGTGGTGCAGTTGCACAAGGTCTATATGCAATCAACTGTTATATGGGAATGCAGTGGGATGAAAATCAACCCGAAGATCATGTCAGGTACGCACGTAATGATTTAATGGGCATGGTTAGAGAAGATCTAGGTTATGACATGGCTCGTCACGTAGACTCAACAGTTCACATGTTTGATGAATGGGGTTTACCTATGATGAAAAATGAAAAAACTGGACGTTACCTTAGAGAAGGTAAGTGGCAGATAATGATACATGGTGAAAGTTATAAACCAATTGTTGCTGAAGCAGCAAAAAAATCTGCTGATAAAATATATAATAGAATTATGATTACTCATCTTCTTATGGATGAAACAAAAGAGAATAGAGTAGGTGGAGCTGTAGGATTTAATATGAGAACTGGAGACTATTATGTTTTTAGAGCAAAAACAGTAATAGTAGCAGCAGGTGGAGCATCACATATATTTAAACCAAGAGCTGTTGGTGAAGGAATGGGTAGAACTTGGTATGCACCTTGGAGTAACGGTTCTGCTTATGCATTACCAATTGCTGTTGGTGCTAAAATGACTCAAATGGAAAATAGAATTGTTTTATGTAGATTTAAAGATGGATATGGACCAGTAGGTGCATATTTTTTACATTTAAAAACTTATACTCAAAATGCTAATGGAGAGAATTATGAAAAAAAATGGTATGAGCATACTAAAGAAATGGTTGGGGAATATATAGATCATCATCCAACACCAACTTGTTTACGTAATCATGCTTTTATTCAAGAAACAATGGCAGGAGGCGGGCCAATTCATATGGTAACTACAGAAGCTTTTCAAGACCCACATTTAGAAACAGTTGGATGGGAAAATTTCTTAGGGATGACAGTTGGACAGGCAGTTGTATGGGCATCACAAAATATTGATCCAAAATATACTAATCCTGAATTAACTACATCAGAACCATATGTTATGGGTTCACATGCTACCTGTTCAGGTGCATGGGTCAGTGGTCCAGAAGATCTTTCACCTCCAGAATATTTTTGGGGATATAATAGAATGTTGACTGTAGAAGGCCTTTTTGGAGCAGGTGATACAGTAGGCGGCAGTGCTCATAAATTTTCATCTGGTTCTTTTACAGAAGGACGTTTAGCTGCAAAAGCTGCAGTAAAATACATACAAGATAAAAAAGCTGAAGACCTTAAAGTATCAGATGCTCAATGTGAAAATTTTAAAGAAATTATATATAAACCATTAGAGAACTATACTGTCGGAAGAAATGAAATTACTGGTGGAACAGTATCTCCAAGTTATATCTCTCCAATCCAAGGACTTCAAAGACTTCAAAGAATTATGGACGAATATGTAGGTGGTATAGCTACTAACTACATGACCAATGCTAATATGCTTAAAAGAGGGCTAGAGCTGCTCGAGTGGCTACAAGAAGATTTGGAAAATGTTGGTGCTGAAGACTATCACCAGCTAATGCGTGCCTGGGAACTAAAACATAGAGCTCTTACTTCACAGTGTGTAACTGAACATACGATGTTTCGTGAGGAAACTCGTTGGCCGGGCTACTATTATAGAGGTGATCATTTAAAGCTAGATGATGAAAATTGGCATTGTTTAACAGTATCAAGAAGAGATCCAAAAACTGGTAAATTTACTTTGGAAAAGGTACCTGTTTATCACATTGTAGATGAAAAAGAAAAAAAACAAGCTTCTTAAAATATAATATCAATCAAATGAGCATTATTGATAAGTCTGACCAAGAAATAATCAAAGTTGCTGAACCAATTTGGGCCAATTTAGTAAGATCGTCAAATATAAAAGACTATGGTAGTTTTACCAAAGACCTTTCATCACAGATGCTTTATGGAGCCAATGAAGTTGAGCTTGGCAAGCAATGGGCTAACAACGAACTAATATCAACATTATCGGAAGGCTGTAAGGCATTTGGATGCATTAGAAGAGGCTTGTATGTCACGATACTATATAAACAGACTAGCACCAAGATACCTGGAGAGTTTTTAGGTCGACTTGTCTTAGGAGATGAGGGTGATCAGATTAAAGTTTTTGGAGCAACAATTTTTTAAATTTTTTAAAAATCTACTTGCAAAATTTTACAACCAGGTGTAATTCCTGCATATGCTTAACAATTTTAATAAAAATATTAAATCTTATGTTAAGCAGCTTCCAAATATTAATTCATTTATTAATGCTAAAGTAGGACTTTATTTTGGTTTAGTGGCTTATTGGGGAATAATTCTTTTTGGAACTTTTTTTAATATTTAATCAAGTAGTTGACATTAATATTTTAGAAGAATAGTTAGTAACTATGGAGTATTTTCTTCCGATAGCAGAAGTTTATGTCAACCTTCCTTTAATATTTATTCTTAGTTTAGTAGTTGGAGTTCTTTCAGGACTATTTGGTGTTGGGGGAGGTTTTTTAATGACACCTTTTTTAATTTTCTTAGGTGTTCCACCAGCATTCGCGGTTCCAAATGAAGCAAATAATATTCTAGGTACATCAATATCTGGTTCTACAACTCATTATCTTAAAGGTACTTTAGATTATAAAATGGGATTTATGATTGTCATAGGAGGTGCAGCTGGAACAATATTGGGCATTATAACGTTCTCTTATTTTCAAGATATAGGTAAAATTAATATCGTTATTTCATTATCTTATATGTACATTTTAGCAATAATTGGAACAATTATGCTTGTTCAAGGTGTTACTGAAATTGATAGAGCAAGAAGAAAAATCGTTATAAAAAAGAAACTTCATTCACATTATTGGATACACGGACTGCCATTTAGAATGAGATTTAAAAAATCTAAATTATATGAAAGTGCATTTACACCAATTATTATTGGTCTGGTTGTAGGATTTATAGCTGCGATAATGGGTGTTGGTGGTGCATTTATTTTAGTTCCTGCAATGATTTATATAATAGGAATGCCAACAAAGTTAATTCCCGGAACATCTTTGTTTGTAACTATTTTTGTTAGTGCAATAGTTACAGTGCTTCATGCTTTCAATTATGGATCTATTGACCTTATGCTTGTTATGGTATTAATTTTAGGTTCTATTTTAGGTGTTCAGATAGGACAAAAGATAGGTGAAAGAGTTGACAGCTCAGAATTTAAAACAATTCTAGCAGTTTTATTATTGTTAGTTGGTATAGCAATTGCTTATGATGCATTTTTTTCAGAACAAACTATAAAAGCAATAAATGCAGATGGAATTAAACAATTAAGTCCATTTGCAAAATTTATCAAAGATATTTCTATAAACACGCCGGTACTTTATGGAATGTTTTCTATCTTTTTAGCTTTGATTTTAGGTGTTGGTGCTGCAATAATAAGAAGATTTTTTTCTAATTTAAGAAAAAATATACAATCAGTTAAAAATAAATAATTATTTTTTAAGCACTTCTAAACAACTTAGTCATAATAAATTCTTTATGACCTAGTACTTCGGCACAAGTTAGACGACCACTAGCAGCTCTTATTGTTGTATTAATCAATTCGTCACCTGCTTGATCCATGTTCATTTCTCTTTTTAAAATTTTTGATACATCTAAATCGATATGTTCTTTCATATTAACTGCTGTACTAGGATTTCCCGTTAATTTAACTACAGGTTCAATTGCATTTCCAATTATATTCCCTTGTCCTGTTGGAAATAAATGAATATTAAAGCCAGCTGCGGCCTGTAATGTTAAACACTCTCCAGCAGCAGAAGACGTATCCATAAAATATAATCCAGGACCTTTTTTAGGCTCTTCGGCTGGGGTTAATACATCGATAAATTTTCTTGATCCTATTTTTTGAAAATTACCAAATGCCTTTTCTTCAATTGTTGTTAAGCCCCCGGCAATGTTTCCTGCAGTCGGTTGACTTTCTGAAAGATCATTGGTTGCTTCTTTAAGAATAAAATCATTATAATCGCTCCACGTTTTCATGAATTTTTTTTGAGCTTCTGGCGTAGATCCTCTAGTAGCACAAACTTTTTCAGCACCAGTTAACTCTGAAGTTTCACCAAAGCAAAGGTGAACTCCTAACGGTTCTAATTTATCCATTAAATTTCCAACTGCTGGATTAGCAGCCATTCCTGAAGTAGTATCTGACTCTCCACATTTAACTGATATCCATAAATCACTTAATGGACATTCTTCTCTCTGTTTTTCAGAAGCCCATTGAGAAAATTCTTGGGCTTTTTTAGAAGCTGTCATTATTGTTTTTATATCTCCAGCTCCTTCAATACTAAAGCCTTCCACTGGTTTTCCAGTTTTTGCAATTGCTTCAACAATTCTTTTAGTCCATTTAGGCTCAATACCTATAACAACACATGCAGCAACATTTGGATTTTTTCCAGTACCTATCATTGTATCAAAAAATAATTCCAGATCTGCACCAAACTGAAGTCTTCCGTATGCATGAGGTATAGCAAAGGTACCTTTTATATTATTGGCAACAGCTTCAGCACAAGCATTTGAAATGTCATCAACTGGAAGTATTACAACGTGGTTTCTTGTACCAACTCTACCATTTTCTCTTTTGAAACCTAAAAAACTTTTTGGAATTTCCATAATACTACCACTTCTTTGTTTTTACATTATGAACATGAACATGCTCACCTTTTTTAATATCTTTGACAACTTTTCCAATATCATGACCATATTTTAAAATTGTATCTCCTTCTTTAAAATCAATCATTGCAATTTTATGCCCTAAAGGAATCTCGTTTTTAGATTGAATTGTAACAGATTTATCATTCTCCATTATCCAACAATTACAGTCCTGATTAGAGGTTATTTTTTCAATAACTACCACTCCTACGTTATCTTTTTCATCATGAATAATTATATCTGTATCAGCCATAGCGACGATTTCTTTATTTGAAATTTCTTTGATCTTATATATTAATCATGTCCTTAAACAAATAAAAATTTTATATATAGAAAGATTTTAATATGACAAAAATGAATACAGAAGAGGCTTTTATAAAAGTTCTTCAAATGCACGGAATAGAACATGCATTTGGAATAATTGGTTCAGCGTTCATGCCTATTTCTGATTTATTTCCTAAAGCAGGTATAACTTTTTGGGATGTTGCTCATGAGACCAATGGAGGATTAATCGCGGACGGATATACTAGGGCAACTGGAAAAATGTCTATGGTCATTGCACAAAATGGACCTGGTATAACTGGCCTAGTTACACCTATAAAAACAGCATATTGGAATCATACACCATTACTTTTAGTTACTCCCCAAGCAGCAAATAAAACTATGGGTCAAGGTGGATTTCAAGAAGTTGAACAAATGAATTTGTTTAAAGATATGGTTTGCTATCAAGAAGAAGTTAGAGACCCATCAAGAATGGCTGAAGTTTTAAATAGAGTAATTGAAAAAGCAATTAGAGGTTCAGCACCTGCACAAATAAATGTTCCGAGAGACTATTGGACACAAGTTGTAGATATTGAACTACCTCCAATAGTTAGATTAGAAAGACAAGGTGGAGGAGAGGACGCAATAACTAAAGCTGCAAAATTGTTATCCGAAGCTAAATTTCCTGTAATTTTATCTGGAGCTGGAGTTGTTATCGGAGGAGCTATAGAAGATTGTAAAAAACTTGCGGAAAAATTAGACTCTCCTGTTTGTAGTGGATATCAACACAATGATAGTTTTCCTGGAAGCCATCCTTTAGCAGTTGGTCCATTAGGTTACAACGGTTCAAAAGCTGCAATGCAATTAATTTCAAAAGCAGATGTTGTTCTTGCATTAGGTACTAGATTAAATCCATTTTCAACATTACCTGGTTACGGTTTAGATTATTGGCCTAAAGAAGCAAAAATAATTCAAGTAGATATGAATTCAGATAGAATAGGATTAACAAAAAAAGTTACAGTTGGAATTTGTGGAGATGCTAAACTTGTGTCACAACAAATTTTAGAAAAATTATCTTCAAATGCTGGTGATAAAGGAAGAGAAGAAAGAAAAAATCTGATACACCAAACGAAATCTGCTTGGTTACAGACATTGACAAGTTTAGATCATGAAGATGATGATCCAGGAACAGTTTGGAATAAAGAAGCAAGAGAAAGAGATAGTGAGAGAATGTCTCCAAGACAAGCGTGGAGAGCAATTCAAGCTGGTATGCCAGAGAATGTTATAATTTCTTCAGATATAGGTAATAATTGTGCAATAGGAAATGCTTATCCTACGTTTGAAAAAGGAAGAAAGTATTTAGCACCAGGGTTGTTTGGTCCATGTGGTTATGGCTTTCCTTCAATACTAGGTGCAAAAATTGGATGTCCAGATACACCAGTAATTGGATTTGCTGGAGATGGAGCTTTTGGAATAAGCATGAATGAAATGAGTTCATGCGCTAGAAAAGAATGGCCAAAAATAACAATGGTTATTTTTAGAAATTATCAATGGGGTGCAGAAAAAAGAAATTCAATACTTTGGTTTGATGACAATTTTGTTGGAACAGAATTAGATCCTGAATTAAGTTATGCAAAAGTTGCTAATGCTTGTGGATTAAAAGGAGTTAGTGTTAAAACAATGGAAGAAACAACAAAAGCTATTAAACAATCATGCGAGGATCAAAAAAAAGGAATAACAACATTCATTGAAGTAATTTTAAATCAAGAACTTGGTGAACCTTTTAGACGAGATGCAATGAAAAAACCTGCAAAAGTAGCTGGAATAAAAAAAGAGGATATGAGGCCTCAAAAATCATTAGTTTAAATTGAAATATAAAAATATAAAAATAGGATCAAACAGAAGCTTCGGAATAGTCTTCTTCATTGTATTTTTATCTATTGGTTTGTGGCCAATTTTAAGCGGAAACGAATTAAGAATCTGGTCAATTTTGATATCATTAATTTTTTTAATCCTAGGAGTACTAAATTCAAAAATACTTTCACCACTTAATAAAGTTTGGTTTAGATTTGGAATTTTTTTGGGAAATTTTATTTCTCCAATAGTAATGGGAATAGTTTTTTTTTTAGTAGTTACACCAACAGGTTTATTAATGAAATTGTTTAGAAAAGACTTAATCAATTTAAAAAAAAATAGTGCCAATACTTATTGGATTGAAAAAAAAGATATTAAGTCTAGTATGAAAAATCAGTTTTAAAATGGATTTTATAAAAGAATTTTTTGAATTTTTAAAAATTAGAAAAAAGTATTGGCTACTACCAATTATTTTTGTTTTGGTAATTTTTGGAGGGTTAATTATTTTAAGCCAAGGATCTGCAATAGCACCTTTTATTTATACAATATTTTAGTGACTAAAATTTTAGGAATTTCAGCTTTTTATCACGATAGTGCAGCAGCAATTATTATTGATGGTAAAATAATTGCAGCAGCTCAAGAAGAAAGATTCTCTAGAAAAAAACACGACCCAAAATACCCGTACAATGCAATTGAGTTTGTACTTAATTTTGCAAAAGTTAAACTTTCTGAAATCGATCATATAGTATTTTTTGAAAAACCTTTTCTTAAATTTGAAAGAATTTTAGAAACATATGTTGCTATGGCACCAAGGGGTTTTTTGCAATTTTCAAAGGCTATGCCATCATGGTTAAGAGAAAAATTATTTCAAAAAAAAATGTTATTTAATTTACTTAAAAAAAATGACATAAACTTTAATGAAATTAGTAAAATTTCTTTTTCAGAACATCACTTAAGTCATGCAGCGAGTGCTTTTTTCCCTTCTCCATTTGAAGAAGCAATAGTTTTAACTGCTGATGGTGTTGGTGAATGGGCCACAACTACAGTAGCTGTAGGAAAAAAAAATAGTCTTAAAATAAAAAAAGAAATTCATTTTCCACATTCGTTAGGACTTCTGTACTCTGCATTTACATATTACACTGGATTTAAAGTTAATAGTGGAGAATATAAACTAATGGGTCTAGCACCATATGGGGATCCTAAATATATAGATTTAATCCAAAAAAATTTAATTCATATAAAAGATGATGGTTCATTTAGGTTAAATCAAGATTACTTTAATTATACAACTGGACTTTCAATGACTAACAAAAAATTTCACAATTTATTTGGTCAAAACCCACGTGACAGTAAAAAAGATAAAATAACACAATTTCATATGGATATTGCATCCTCAATTCAAAAAGTAACAGAAGATATTATGATTAAAATTTGCAGGTCGTTAAGAAAGGAATTTAATATCCCTAATCTGTGCCTTGCTGGGGGTGTAGCTTTAAATTGTGTAGCAAATGGAAAAATACTAAAAGAAAAAATATTTGAAAATATCTGGATTCAGCCAGCAGCAGGAGATGCTGGAGGTTCTTTGGGTGCCGCTCTAGCATTCTGGTATTTAGAATTAAACAAAGATCGAGAAGTTACAAATAAAGATAGAATGAATGGTTCATATTTAGGGCCTTCTTTTGGAAATGAAGAAATAAAAAATAAATTAAATAATCTAGGAGCTAAATTTGAAATATTAGAAGAAGACGTTTTAATAGAAAAAACAGCAGATGATTTATCAAAAGGAAATGCAGTAGGTTGGTTTCAAGGAAGAATGGAATTTGGACCAAGAGCTTTAGGAGGAAGATCAATTTTAGGAGATCCTAGATCTTCCATTATGCAAAAGAATCTTAATTTAAAGGTTAAGTACAGGGAAAGTTTTAGACCTTTTGCACCATCTATTTTAAGAGATAATGTTAATGACTGGTTTGAATTAAACGAGGACAGTCCATATATGTTATTAGTTGCCAATATAAAAAAAGAGAAACAAAAACAGATGACTGAAGATGAAAAGAAGTTATTTGGTATTGAGAAACTAAACATAAAACGATCAGAAATACCTGCAGTTACTCATGTTGATTATTCAGCAAGAATTCAAACTGTTAGCAGTGATACAAATAAAAAATATTATGATTTAATAAAAAAATTTAAAGATAAAACAAATTGTCCAGTAATAGTAAATACATCTTTTAACGTAAGAGGTGAGCCAATTGTTAATACACCAGAGGACGCATTTAATTGTTTTATGGGTACCGAACTTGATAATTTAGTTATAGGTAATTGTTATTTAATTAAAAAATATCAAAACCCAGCTCTTAAAAAAGATTATACAAAAAACTTTGAACTTGATTAAAACGAATACTAACATCAATGATAAATTTTGTGGTTGGTTAAATTCTTTGCAATCAAGAAATGATTTTAAAATTTTAAAAAAAAATTTAAAGTGTGATTATTTAATTGTTGGAGCTGGTTATACAGGTTTATCTGCAGCAAGAAAACTATCTGAAATAAATGGAGAAAAAAAAATTATTGTTGTTGACTCTCAATTAGCTGGAGAAGGTTCAAGCTCTCGAAATTCTGGTTATTTAGTTGATACAACATTAAATGATGGTTTTAACTCAAACAAAGATATTAATAATTATAAAACAAAAGTAAAAATTTATAACTTAGGTATAAATACTGTTAAAAATTTTATAAAACAATATCAAGTGGACTGTGATTGGAATGAATGTGGAAAATACTTTGCTTCATCATTATTAAAAGATATATCAGCTGCAAACAAATTTAGCGAACTCCTATCCTCATTAAATTTTAGTAATAAAATTTTAAATCAGGAACAATTAAAAAAAAAATTAGGAACAAAGTTTTATAAAGTAGCAGTTTTTACTGAAGGTGGAGTATTGATTAATCCAGCTAAATTAGTACGTGCAATGATAGATGTATTGCCAAAAAATATTGAATTATATGAAAATAGTCCATTAATTAAATGGAAAAAAAATAATAAATATTTTGATTGTGAATTTGAAAAAAATATAATTCAAACTAATAAAATTATTTTTTGTACTAACGGTTTTTTGAATTCGTTAAATATAAAAAAAAATTATAATTTTCCGTTAACTCTTACTGCAAGTATGACAAGACCATTAGATAATGAGGAATTTAAATCTATTGGTGAACCAAAAGAGTGGGGTGTTTTACCAATAAGAGCAATGGGTGCAACAATTCGTTTCACTAAAGATAGACGAATATTAATAAGAAATACTGCAGAAATGAGAAATCCTAATTCAATGTCTAAACAAGATCTAGATAAAAGAAAACTTATACATTTAAAAGGTTTAATAAAAAGATTTCCGACTTTAAAAACTAATTTAATTGAAGATACTTGGTCAGGTATTGTTTCAAGAAGTAGAAATAGTTCTCAAATTTTTGAAATGATTGATAAAAATATATATGTTGCTGGATGCTATAATGGTTCAGGAATAGGTGTTGGAACATTGTTTGGTGAACAAATAGCTATAATGGCATCAGAACAACAATCTGAAGAAATTGAAATAATAAACAAAAGAGTTAAACCTAGCTGGTTACCACCAAGTCCTATATTAAATTTAGGTGTTCAAACAAGATTATTTATTGAAAGATTAAGAGCAAAATCAGAAATTTAATCAAATATTTTCAATACACATTGATATACCCATACCACCACCAATACAAAGTGTAGCTAAACCTTTTTTAAATTTTCTTTTTTGCATTTCATGTATCAATGTTACTAAAATTCTAGCACCAGAGGCTCCAATTGGATGTCCAAGAGCAATTGCACCTCCATTAACATTTACTATATCTTCCTTAAGTCCAAGCTCTTTTATTACAGCAATAGATTGTGCAGCAAAGGCTTCATTAGATTCAACTAAGTCTAAATCATTTATATTCCAACCAGCTTTTTTTAATGCTAATTTAGAAGCAGGTATCGGTCCTGTTCCCATTAGTTTTGGATCAACACCACTTTGTGCCCAAGAAACAATTTTTGCAATTGGTTTTAAACCTTTATCTTTTGAAGTTTTATAGTTCATTAAAGTTACTGCTGCAGCACCATCATTTAATCCTGATGCATTTCCTGCAGTCACAGTGCCATTTTGTTTAAAAACTGTTTTTAAATTTGATAATTTTTCTAAATTTGTGTCTGATCTTGGATATTCATCTTTATCAAAAATCTTTTGGTCTTTTAATTTTATAGGAACTATTTCATCTTTAAATCTATTTTCACTAATAGCTTTTATTGCCTTTTTTTGTGAGTTAAGTGCAAAACTGTCCTGATCATTTCTGGTAATTTGATATTTTTCTGCAACATTTTCAGCTGTCACTCCCATATGATAATCACCATAGGCATCTATTAATCCATCAGTAAGCATTGAGTCTTTTAGTTTTTCCTCACTAAAATTTTTTTCCATTCTAAAATTTAAATAGTGTGGAGAATTGGTCATACTCTCTTGACCTCCTGCAATAATAATATTTGTATCATTTAGTTTTAAAGAATTAAAACCCAAAGTTACTGCTGCCAAACCGGAACCGCATACTTGATTAATTGTTGTTGCAGTTTTATCTTTATCTATTCCTGAATTAATTGCTGCTTGTCTCGCTGGATTTTGACCACATCCAGTTTGTAATACTTGTCCTAAAATAACTGTATCTACTTCTGAACCATTAAGATCAGAGTGTTCCATGCATTTTTTAACAACGGCTGATCCAAGTTCTGTTGCTTTGTGATCTTTTAAACTTCCTTGAAATGAACCAATTGGGGTTCTAAAAGCTGAAGTTATTACAATATCTTTATTGTTGTTCATAATTATTAAATACACAATTATTAGTATATAATATAGATATTAATTTTAAGATGAATAAAAAAATTTTAAACTATCTAATATTCATAATTATATCTTTAATTTTATTATATTTTGCTAGAAATAATTATAGAGATTTTAACATTAACAAGGCTATCTCAGCCTGTGTTTTAGCTAAAAAGCAAAGTACAAATAACTTTGATAAAGATTTAGTTAAGAAGCAATGTGAAGAAGATATTAAAAAAAGTCTTCAAAATAATTAAATCATATAAAAAAAAACAGTATTTATGTTAGGCTTTTTTGTGAAAAAATTTATAGCAGTTTTTTTAATCTCAATTTTTACATACAGCCCAAGCTTCTCAGCTGTTAAAGGTAAGGGAGAGGTTAAAATGTCAGATCAAGCACTAAATGATTTTGCAAATTATATTTGGGGAAATTTTGATGTTGATTTAAATAAAGTTCAGGCATGGTCTTCAAGAAAAAAAAATCCTAAACCTTTAATGTTTATAATGTCATCAGATGGAAATTGGACAATGTCATGGTTCTGTCCCTATTCTCAGTGTACAAATCCAAACAGCAGAAAAACAATTGAAGAGTGTGAAAGAGAAACACGAGAATTATGTGGAGTATTTGCAATAAGAAAAACTATTTATTGGGACAATGGTATAAATACCAAAAAAAATAAAACCAGAGTTAATAGTAATATGGATTTTGAAAGAATTAAATCTTTAATGATAAGCCTTGGTTTTTATGAGGAATAGTTTTTAAAAACTTAAAGAGTTACAAGATCCAGTTTTTGTTTGCCCAATCTTTCATTACCTTTTTCTGTAACTAAATAGGTTTCACCTAAATTCATAGCTAGATTGTTATCCGAATCCATTAATATCATATGCATAAAAAATACATTTCCAGGTTCTATTAAATAAGGATTACCAGTATAAAGCATTGGCCAATCCATCCAATTTGGTGAAAAAGTATTTCCTAAAGAATACCCACAAGCATTCATCCTTGATTTGTTATATCCAAGATCATCAAAAGTTTTAGCGTGTACATCAAAAATTTCACCTACATTATTTCCCGGTTTTAATTTATTTTCACAATTTTTTAATGCTTCAAGGCACGCTTCATGCATTTTATGATGTTTAGAATCTGCTTTACCAATAGGCATAGTTCTGAACATTGCTGAATGATAATGTTTAAAAGTACCCGCCCATTCAATACTTAATTGATCTGTGTTTTGTAATATTTTTTTTTCAGCTTGATATCTACAGAGTAAAGCATTATCTCCTGATCCAATTATAAATTCGTTTGCAGGATAGTCTCCACCTCCTTCGAATATAATTCTATTCATTTCAGCTAATATTTTAGACTCACTAACTCCAGCTTTTGCATGTTTCCAAACTTCGTCTAAAGCTCTGTCTGCAAGTTCAGCAGCTTTCCTTACATAAACAATTTCTTCTTTTGATTTTACTACTCTTAATTTAGTAATTAATTCTGATTGATCTTCTATTGAACAATAATTTTCTAAAGATTTATTTAATCTTAGTGCATTTCGTCCTGTAAGCCCATAAGCCTCATATTCAATTCCTAGCTTTTTTCCCTTTAGATTTAATTCGTCTAAAATAATTTTAAGATCATTAGTTGGATTTGATCCATCTTTATCAACCCATATTCTTATATCTTCTATATTGGATGTATTTTGTGCTTGTCTTAAGTCAGGTGCTCTAGTTAATAATACAACATTTCCCTTTTGATCTAGAATTAAACTTTGAAAAAAAACATAACCAAATGTGTCATAACCAGTTAGCCAGTACATAGACTCTTGTCTAAACATAAGTAGAGCATCTATATTTTTATCTTTCATTGATTTTAAAACTTTTGATTTTCTTGATGCAAATTCTTTTTTTGAAAAATGAAGACCCATTAGTTTATATCCAACACAGTTGCTGGATCTAGTCTTGTTCCAAACCAATTTAATCTTACATCTAAATGTGGACCTGTAGATCTACCACTTGAACCAACTGTCCCAATAACATCTCCTTGTTTTACGATATCGCCTTTTTCAACAAAGATTTCATCTAAATGCATATACAAAGTTGATATGCCATGCCCGTGATCAAAAATTAAAGTTGCACCTGTAAAATATAAATCCTTTTCCGCCATTGTAACAACGCCATCAGCCATGGCTTTTATTGGTGTTCCAAGGTCACCAGCAAAATCAATCCCATAATGTGGCCATCGCGGTTTGCCATTTAATATTCTTTGACTTCCATAGACACCAGTGATTATTGCATTTTCTAATGGTAAAATGAATTTATCCTTAAAAAAATCTAAATCAGAATTTATCTCTCTTGCTTTGGCGATAAGTTTATTTTCATTTTTGATTCTTTCATAGACTTCTTCAGGAGGAGTTACTTTTTTTTCTTCAAGTCCATCAATTCTTTGGATGTTATATTTTCTTTTTTGAACTTTTTTAATAATTTTATTTATATTTCCATCTTTTTTAATTTTGATTACAACGTCATACTTTCTTTCTCTATCCAATCCAAACGCAAAATATCCATCTTTAGAAACTTTGACGTTTTTTTTATCTATGGTGACAGTAGAATTTGGATCAGTTTTACCTATTATGTAATGTCCTTGGATAAATTTACCATTAAACTCAACAGCATAAGATTTACATGAAATAAAAAAAAATAATAATAGATACTTAGTTATTTTGCTGTCCATCCGCCATCTACCAATATAGAAGTTCCATGAATCATTGAAGCAGCATCAGATGCTAAAAAAACAACTGTAGATGCTATTTCTGACATTTCAGCAAATCTACCAAGTGGAATGTTGTTTAAAGTTTCTTTTTTAAATTTTTTATTTTTCAGAAATTTTTTTGTCATTGGGGTAACGACGAATGTTGGTGCCACTGCATTTACTCTTATATTGTATTTTGCTAGGTCTACAGCCATACCTTTTGTTAGACCTTCTAAGCCCCATTTATTCATGTTATAGACACTTCTGATTGGTCCACCAACATGACCCATTTGAGACGTCATGTTAATAATAGAGCCTCCAACTTTCTTACGAGTTTTTAATTTCATCATTTTGATTGCACATAATTGGGCAATATTAAATGTAGCTATAGTATTAACCTTAACAAGATATTCCATATTTTTTGTTTTAACTTTTGTAAAGTGTTCAGGGATATTATTTCCAGCATTATTAACCAAAATATCAATTCTTGTTTGTTTATTAATTATAGTTTTGATTTCATTAAAATTTGTAACATCGCATGTATAAGATTTACATTTTACTTTTAATTTCTTTACAATTTTTGAAACACCATCAAGGTCTTTTTTTGTTCGACTAACAATAATCAAATTACATCCCGCCTCTGCAAGAGCAATCGCACAAGCCCTACCTAAGCCTTTACCAGCTCCTGTTACTAGTGCATATTTATTTTTTAAATTATATTTTTTTAAATACATTTTTATAAGAATAGCTTTAAATCAGTATAGATCAATTCAATTGCCACTGCTAGTATTGCGAATAATCCAATCCAACCTATCCATGTATATTTTTTAATCCATCCAGATATTAAAGTTGCAGCAGTTGCCATTAAAGCTATAGATAAAACTAGACCAAAAACAAGAAGCCCATAATGATCTTTTGCAGCACCTGCTACTCCCAATACGTTATCAAGACTCATTGTAAAATCTGCAATTAAAACTGTCCATATTGCTTTCCAAAAACTAGAATTATTTACTTTTATTTTTTGATCATCTGTTGAAGATTTTTTTATTACGTCTGTGTAAAGTTTGTAGCAAATATACAAAAGTGCTAATCCACCAATTAATCTTATTCCAGTTATTTGTAGCAAATAAGCTGTAAGAAGAGTTAATATTATTCTTAAAACTACAGCTGCACCAATTCCCCAAAAAATAATTTTTTTTCTTTGATCAGGCGGGAACTGCGAAGCAACCATTCCAATTATAATTGCATTATCACCAGCTAAAACTAGATCAATAAATACAATTTGAGAAAAAATAATTATTTGTTCATTCATTATTTACTATCTTCTATTATCATGTCTGCTGCTTTTTCAGCAATCATAATAGTTGGTGCATTAGTATTTCCTGATGTTATGTGAGGCATAACTGATGCATCAACAATTCTTAAATTTGTCAAACCATGAGCAACAAGTCTATCGTTTACCACTGCTTTTTCATCTTTTCCCATTCTACATGTGCTGACAGGATGAAAAATTGTATTAGCAAATTTACCAGCTTCTGTTGCAAGAGTTTCGTTGTCAGTAATATTAACACCTGGTCTTAATTCTTCTGGCTCATATTCTTTGTAAGCTTTTGAATTCATGACAATATTACGAACGATTTTTAACGATTTTCCAGCTATATCTCTATCTTCTTCTGTTGATAAATAATTCATTTTTATTTTTGGTGATACTCTTGTATCTGGAGACTTTAATTCAATCGAACCTCTACTTGTTGGCCTTATATTGGTTATAGTTGGAGTGAATGCTGGAAACTTATGTAATGATGCCTTTCCTAGAATATCTGTACTTGCTGGTGATATATGAAACTGTAAATTTGGAGTTTCAAGATGAGGGTCACTTTTTATGAAACCACACGCATAGCTTGCTCCTACAGTTAAAGGTCCTTTTCTAAATAAAAAGAATTTTAATCCAGTTATTATTTTTTTTGGAATACTGTAATAAATATCATTTAATGTTTCTAAATTTTTTATTTTATAAACTGGCCTAAGCATTAAATGATCAGTAAGATTTGAACCTACATCAGAATGATCTTTAATAACTTCTATGTTGTTATCTTTTAAAAGTTTACCAGGACCAATTCCCGATGCTTGTAAAATATGTGGTGATCCTATTGTCCCAGCACTTAAAATTATTTCTTTATTAACTTTTACAGAAAATAATTCATTATTAATCCAATAGTTTACACCTGTTACTTTTTTATTTTCAAAATTAATATTTTTTATATGTGCGTTTGTAATGATTTTTAAATTTTTTCTTTTTTTAACAGGATTTAAATAACCAACTGCAGTACTACACCTAAAGCCATTTTTAACTGTAAATGGAAAATAACCCATTCCTTCGTTGTCACCAGTATTAAAATCTTCAGTTTTTTTGTAACCAAACTCTTCTGCGGCTTCTAAAAATAAATCCAAAACTTTAAAAGTTGCTCTGATTTTTTCAACTTTAATTGGACCACCAGAACCATGAAACTCATTTTCGCCAAATTGAAAATCTTCAGATTTTTTAAAGTAAGGCAATACATCTTCCCAGGACCAACCTACATTACCTAGTTGCCTCCAATAATTATAATCATTTGATTGACCTCTTATATAAAGCATTCCGTTTATTGATGAGCTTCCACCCAGAGTTTTTCCTCTTGGATAAACCATTTCTCTATTATCACAATTTGGTTCTTTCTCGGTATTAAAGCACCAATCAGTTTCAGGATTATGCATAGTTTTAAAATAACCACCAGGTATATGTATCCATGGGTTACTGTCTTTTCCTCCTGCTTCAAGAAGTAAAATTTTATTGTTCGGATTAGCTGAAAGTCTGTTTGCAAGAACACAACCTGCAGATCCAGCTCCAATAATTATATAATCAAAATTATTCATTGGTTTAGAATGCTTATAATGTTTAAATTTAAAAATTCCAGTAATACAAGCATTATAACGCTTTGATTTAATATATTTTTGCTTGTTTTAAATTTTTTTTTTGAGAGACTTCATTTTTTAAAAATAAACAGAGGATATATATAATGAAAAAAATAATATCATTATCGATTGGTGCGTTATTATTGTTTGTTTTAGCAGGGTGTCAAGACCCTAAGAGCGCTAAAAAAGCAAGCACATCAAGCGATGAAGTAAAAACATTAAAATGTCAGACAGTTTTAAACGCAAAAGGTGACGAAGTTATCATGCTTAAAAACTTTACTGATACAGTTACAACATTAACTGGTGGTTCATTAAACTTTGAAATTATGCCTGCAGGTACTGTTGTTGGTGTAAAAGAAACTCTTGATGCAGTTGATAAAGGTTTAATTGATTGTGGTTTTGCTTGGACACACTATTGGTCAGGCGAACACCCAGCTGCTATGTTATTTGGTTCTCCAGTAGCAGGAGCAGGAGTTGGTATTGATAATATCGCATTCTTATCTTGGTTTTTATCAGGTGGTGGCGAACAACTTTATGATCAACTTTGGAAAGAAATGAATAGAAACATCAAAGGCTTTATGCTTCAACCAGTTGGACCAGAAGCTTTAGGATGGTTTCCAGAGCCTATAAAAAATATGGATGATTTCAGAAAATTAAAATTCAGAACTCCTCCAGGAATTCCAGGACAAACATATAAAGACATCGGAATTGCATCTGTAGCAATGGGAGGTGGAGATATTCTTCCAGCTCTTGAAGCAGGAACAATTGATGCTGCTGAATGGTGTTGTCCAAAACCTGATATGGTATTTGGTTTCCAAAAAGTTCTTAAACATTACTATTTACAAGGTTTACACCAAGTAGTTGTTAATGCTGACTTTTATATTACAGGAACTCTTTATGAAACATTTAGTGATCATGAGAAAAACGCACTTAAAGTTGCAGCTGATGCTTCATTAATGAAATCTTTAGCAAGAAGAATTCTTGTTAATGGTGAAGCTTTACATGAACTAACAACTAAGCATGGTGTTCAACTACATGATACTCCTAAAGATTACTTTGTTGAGTACATGGCAGCAGCTAACGCTACTTTAAATAAAAATGCACAAGAAAATGCGTTCTTTAAAAAAGTATGGGACTCTCAGAAGAAATTTGCTGATACAGCAGTTCCTTTCTGGGCAGGAGCTCAAATGTCAAATGCGCAGCTAGGAATGGCTCACGCAGCTACATTAAAGTAGTAATTAGTTAAAAACATATATAAAAAGCGGACTTACTCAATTAAGTCCGCTTTTTTTTTAGGAAAATTATGACAGAAGAACCTGGTAGATTAGATATTTCAGATGAAATGATCGCTGAGAGAAGAGGTGGCTCTGGAAAAATGCCCGAAGATATGCCTACTTGGATGTCAAAAACAATTGTTGGAATAGATAGGTTTAGCAAAATAATAGGTAATATTGTTTGTTGGATTACCATACCTCTAATATTAGGAATGGTTTATGAAGTATTTGCAAGAAAATTATTTTTAGCACCAACTATTTGGGCTTATGATATGAGCCGTTTTTTTTATGGAGCTTTATTTATGCTAGGTGCAGGTTATGCACTATCAAAAGGTGTTCATATAAGAGCAGATTTTTTATATAGAAATTTTAAAGTTAAAACTCAAGGAACAGTAGATTTTTGGCTTTACTTATTATTTTATTTTCCAGGTTTGTTAGTATTTCTTTACATGACAATAGGATTTGTTCAAGAATCTATAATGAGAGGTGAAAAAGGAATGGATACTACTTGGATGCCTTACATGTGGCCTATCAAAACTTGTTTACTGATAGGTATTATATTCTTACTAATTCAAGGAGTTTCAGAATTATTAAAAAGTTATTATGCTGCCAAAAAAGGTAGATGGCCAGGTCAAGAATGATCTCTCATCTAATAGATCCAGCTATACTTGGTTTTGTTCTAGTTGGAGTAATGCTTTTTGCAATTTTCATTGGGTTTCCAATTTCATTTACTTTAATATTTTTAGGATTTGTTTTTGGTTATCTTGGATTTGGAAAACTTGTCTTTTATTTAATGACTTTACAGTTTTCGATGGTCATGACTGAACAGACTCTAGCCGCCGTTCCACTCTTTGTCTTCATGGGTATAATGATGGAACAAGCTGGATTGATGGAAAGACTGTTTTCAGCATTTCAATTAATGTTAGCTAAAGTCAGAGGATCTTTATATTACGCAGTACTTTTTGTTTCTGTTATATTTGCAGCTGCTACTGGGATTGTTGGAGCATCAGTAACTATCCTGGGTATTATGGCAGCCAAATCAATGAATAAGTCGAATTATGATGTAAGATTAGCAGCTGGCACAATAACAGCGGGAGGAACTCTAGGTATTTTAATTCCTCCAAGCATTATGCTAGTTGTTATGGGTCCTATAATGGAAATTCCTGTAACAGATTTATTTGCTGCAGCTATTTTGCCAGGAGTTCTACTTGCTTGTCTTTATGCGGCATACACAACAATCAGATGTATGATGAATCCAAATCTTGGACCACCGCTACCAGAAGAACTTAGAGCAACAAGCATGAAAGATGTATGGATTGAATTTTTTATTGGATTAGTACCACCAGCAGCTCTAGTTTTCGCAGCGCTTGGAAGTATTCTATTTGGATTTGCTACACCTACAGAAGCAGCGGGGTGTGGCGCAGCAGGCTCTTTAATTTTAGCGTTGGCTTATAGAAAATTAACACTACCCAAATTACAAGACGCATTAGTAAAAACTTTAGAAATTACAGCGCTTATCATGGTTTTAGTCGCAGCATCTAATTTTTTCGGAGCAGTTTTTGCAAGACTAGGAACTCCAATGGTATTAACAGATTTCTTACTTTCTCTAGAAATGAATAAATATTTAATTTTAGCGATGGTAATGGTGATGATTTTTCTTTTAGGTTGGCCTCTTGAATGGGTTCCTATTGTAATGATTATAGTTCCAATAATTTTACCGTTAATCGAAGCACTAGGTTTTAATTTAACTTGGTTTGCGATACTTGTTGCTGTTAATCTTCAAACCGCCTGGCTTTCACCTCCAGTTGCCCTGTCGGCATACTTCTTAAAAGGAGTGGTTCCAGAATGGGATTTAAAAGATATTTATCTAGGAATGATGCAATTTATGGTTTTACAGGTAATTGGTTTAATAATTATTATAGCGTTTCCAAAGATTGTTTTATGGCTTCCAACTGTCTTGTATGGACAGTAATTTATATTTGTTTAATATAAAGTAGTGATTCAACAAAAAGAAAAATCTAATCTAATGAATTGGGAGATTGTTTCAGTAAATCCCAATAATAAAATCTGGACTTGGAAAGATATTTTTTGTTTTTGGGGATCTAATATCCAAAGTATAATTGGATTTTCATTAATTGCATCTCTATTCTTGGTTTATAAGTTGAATTTTTTAGTAGTATTTGGTGGATGCATTATTGGATCATTGCTTGTATATTTTTTTTCAAATCTAATTGGTAAACCTTCCCAAAAACTTGGAATTCCATTTCCAGTTTTTTTAAGACTTTCGATGGGAGTATATGGAGCAAAATATGTAGCCATGTTACGAGGTATAGTTGGAATTTTTATGTTTGGTGTTCAAACATATTTTTTATCAAAATCGATTGGCTACTTAATTAGAATTAGTTTGTTTTCAATAGATAGTACAATTTTAGATAAAGATATATTTTTATTATTTTTTATGGGACTGAATATTGTCGATGGTTTTTCGTTAATATTTGCTCTTTGGTTTCAATATTTGTTATTTAGCAATGGTCAAAGATTTATAAAAGCAATAATAAATTTTTCTACATTATTTGTATATCTTGGATTAGTTATATTTTTTATAATCTTAGTTAGGGAAAACTATAATGAAATGAAAGATGCATCTAATGCTTTATTTGAAAATAGTATTCTTTATAATAAAGAAAATTTAGCAGCTTTACTTTCTGTCGCTGGAACTTTTTTTGCTTATTTTTCAATTATAATTGTCAACTTTGGAGATTTTTCTAGATATGTAAAAAGCGAAAGTGAAGTCAATAAAGGCAATTTAAGTTTACTTT
Organism: uncultured Pelagibacteraceae bacterium; assembly: GCA_902510635.1. Taxonomy (GTDB): domain Bacteria; phylum Pseudomonadota; class Alphaproteobacteria; order Pelagibacterales; family Pelagibacteraceae; genus Pelagibacter. The sequence continues at coordinate 23,410 of CABXCB010000002.1, read as the reverse complement.
TAAATTTATTAATTTTTTCATTTTTATCAATTTCTTTGGTAATAGGTTCTGGTGTAGTTTTTGAAAAAAATTTGATACCTATAGATAGAATATTAACTAATCCGACAGACATTATAGGTAAATTTGACAATACTTTTTTAACTTTTGTAGCATTATTATTTATTTTGGTTGCCTCTGCATCCACTAATTTAATTGCCAATTATATACCTTCACAAAATTCAATTATTAATTTTTTTCCTAGTAAAATTAACCAAAGAAGTTCTGGAATATTAATCATTTCTTTAGGTCTTGTATTTGCTATTTTTTGGGATCCCGTTCTTAGCAGAATAGGAATTTTAGCATTTGTAGATACCGCAGGTTCATTTTTTGGACCGATAGCTGGGATTATGATGATTGATTATTATGTTATAAAAAATAAAAAAGTTATTATTAAAGACATATTTTCTTCTGATAAAGATGGATCATATCATTATTCAGGAGGATGGCAGATTAAAGCCATATATTCTTTATTTATAGGATTTATTTTTGCTTCATCAACCATATGGAATGTTGATCTAAGATTTCTTCAATCATTTTCTTGGATTATAGGTGCAATTTTATCATCAATAACTTATTATCTTTTAGCAAGTAAGTAATATTCATGCACCAATTTGATCTTAAAAATAAAACAGCAATTATAACTGGTGGAGCTCAAGGCTTTGGTTTTGAGATAGCAAAAAAATTTTTACAATCTGGTTCGAAGGTTTTTATATGGGATATAGACGAAAAAGAATTATCAAAAGCAGCTAAGGAGATTAATAATCCGAACTTAAATTATAATGTAGTTGATATATCAAACTATGAACAAATTCAAAAAACTGTGACTGATATAATATTAAATAATAAAATTGATATATTAATTAATAATGCTGGTATTACTGGACCAACCGCTGAACTTTGGAATTATGATATTAAAGATTGGAATTCTATTATAGATATTAATCTTCATGGTACATTTTATTGCTGCAAATTAATAGTTCCTCATATGATAAAAAATAATTATGGTAGAATAGTTAACATAGCTTCTGTAGCAGGTAAGGATGGAAATGCTAATGCAAGCGCCTATAGTTCAGCTAAAGCTGGTGTTATAGGTTTAACAAAATCTTTAGGAAAAGAATTAGCAAAATATAATATAGCAGTAAACGCTATTACACCAGCGGGTGCAAAAACAAAAATTTTGGATCAAATGTCAAAGGAACATGTTCAGTGGATGCTTTCAAAAGTACCAAGAGGACGTTTTTTAGAGTTAAACGAACTTACTTCTATGGTTTGCTGGTTATCTTCTGAGGAAAATTCTTTTTCAACTGCAGCAGTTTTTGATATTAGTGGCGGAAGATCTACTTATTAAACTAAAGAAAATTTATGATAAAAATTTTTAATTATATTTTATTATTTTTTCTATTACTTTTAAACACGTCTTTAGCTGAAACTGTTAATGTATTTGAATTTACTGAAAAAGAATTGTCTGAATTAAAAGTAAGAAAGGTTAGGGGTGCTGATGCAAAGACATTTTATTCTTTAGGAGAAAATGAAAATGGTAAATTTCTACGAGCAGAAGCAGATAATTCAGCCTCAGGGCTTGGGAAAGAAATTTTAATTAATTTAAATAAAACACCTTTTTTAAATATTACTTGGAAAATTGAAAAAGATTTAAAAGGAATAGTAGAAAATTCCAAAAAAGGTCATGACTATGCTGCAAGGGTATTTGTAGTGAAAAAAACTGGAGCAACGCCACTTTCAAATAGAGCAATGAATTATGTTTTTTCTAGTAATAACGATGTTAATGCATTTAACCCTAGTCCATTTACAAAAAAATCAATAGACTACACTTTATCTACTACAAAAGAAAATTTTAATGAATGGATAACTGTTAAAGTAAATGTAAAAAAACATTTTAAAAAATTTCATGATTTAGACTTAGATAAAATTAATGGTGTTGCTATAATGTCAGATACTGATAATTCTAAACTTAGTTCTATTGCTTATTATCAAAATATTTATTTTTCTTCAGATTAATTAAATTTTAAGATATTTTTTTAAAATTACGCTTATTAATGAAAGTATAATTGCAACTAACACATCTTCAAGAGGAGTGGCCTGTGGGAATCCGTAGTTCCATATAATTACACTCACTAACCAAATTAGATAAATTTTCATTATTTTTATATTTTAAGTAATATTTTTTTTGAGTTTTTAAATAATTTAACCATTTTATTTACATCAATTTTTTTAGTATTCACATTCCTTGGACTTGGATGATAACAGCCAATTAATATTTTTTTATCAGGTAATTCATATTTTGCACCATGCTTAAATAAGAAATTTTTATTATTAAAGGGATAATTTTCTTTATAAAATTTAATACAAGCATCAAAAGCTATTTTACCAAGAGCAATAATAACTTTAACATTTTTAAGCAAATCTATCTCTTCTTTAAAATAGTTAAAACAAGTTTTAAGTTCTTCAAAAGTGGGCTTGTCACCTGGAGGCACACATTTTAAAGCAGTTGTAATATATGAGTTATAAAGTTTTAAACCATCATTTTTATTTTTTGAAGTAGATTGATTAGACATTTTTGCTTTATGTAAGCATTTATATAAAAATTCAGCTGACCTATCTCCTGTAAAAACTCTGCCAGTTCTATTACCTCCGTGAGCTGCTGGTGCGAGTCCAACTAATAGAATTTTACCTTTTAAATCTCCAAATCCAGTTATTGGTTTCCCCCAGTAATTTTCATTTATATATTGTTTCCTTTTTTCACTTGCAATTTTTTCTCTAAAATTTTTTAGTCTTTTACATTTTTTACACGCAATAATTTTTTTATTTAGGTTTCTAATTTGACTGTTTAAAGTCATTTTTTATTTTAGATTTTTTTTTTTGAATAAAGATATGCCACTCTCAATCTTATGATTATATGACTCTTTAAAGCTTTCTAATTGCCAACCTTTTAATCTACTTTCTATTTCTTGAAGATTATTTTTTTTCCATTCGTCAGTAGTTTTTTCATCCTTCCACATTATTTTATCTTCATTACTTCTTCCACAGCCATAACAATAACCAGAAACAGGGTCTGTTTTACAAATACTTATACAAGGTGAAATAATCATTTTTATATATTTATCATGTTTTACACTATTATTCTAATTGGACAAATGAGATCTATAATATATAAAACCTTTTAAATTGGGCGAGTGGCGGAATTGGTAGACGCGTTGGTCTTAGGAACCAATAGTGCAAGCTGTGAAGGTTCGAGTCCTTTCTCGCCTACCATAATATTTTATGAAAGTTACAATAGAAAATAAAAAAGGGTTAAACAAAGATCTAAAAGTTTTTATAGATAAAAAAACTATTTCTTCATATATGGATGAAAAATATGAGGAAGTTAAAAATACAGTAACTCTAAAAGGTTTTCGTCCAGGGAAAGTACCTAGGGAAATTTTAAAAAAACAATTTGGTCAAGCGATATTTGGTGAAGTTTTAGATAAAGTTTTAAAAGATACAAGTACCAAGGCTCTTCAAGAAAATAAAATTAAACCTGCGGGTCAACCAAAGATTGATTTAAAAATTTATGGTGAAGATAAAGATTTAGAATATATAATTTCAGTAACTGAACTTCCAAAGATAGATATTAAAAATTTACAAAATATAAAATTTGATGATTATAAAGTTAAAATAGAACCCAAAGAAACAGAAAAAAGAATTCAGGATATTGCTAAATCGCAAAAAAATTTTGAAGAAGTAGATCCTGCAAAAGTTGCTAATGAAGGAGATCTTGTTGTCTTTGATTATAAAGCTACGGTAGATGGAAAAGATTTTAAAGGCAATGAGGGAAAAAATACTCAGTTGGAACTTGGAAAAGATTTATTTATTCAAGGTTTTGATAAGCAACTTTTAAAATTAAAAAAGAATGACGAAGCTAATGTAGAAGTTAATTTACCTGAAAATTTTCCAGAAAAAGAATTAATTGGGAAGAAAGCGATTTTTATATGCACAATAACAGCTGTAAAAAAGGCTAAAGAAGTAAAAATCGATGATGATTTTGCAAAGAATCTTGGTGCAAAAGATTTAAAAGATTTAAAAGATTTAATTACTAAACAAATAAATGAGGAATACAAAAATTCTTTAGACGCACTTAGTAACAGACAGTTATTAAATGAAATAGAAAAAATTAAGTTAGAAGAAATTCCTGAAAATTTAAAAGAACAAGAAATTAAAATATTATCTCAAGGAATGAAAGAAGAAGAGTTAAATAAAAATAAAAACGATATTGAAAAAAAGGCAATAAAAAGAATTAAAACAGGTTTGATATTAAATGAATTTGGTGAACAAAATAAAATCAATGTAAATGAACAAGAGATGCAATCAGAAATACAAAAACAACTTAGAATGATGCCCGGACAAGAAAAAATGTTACAAGAATATTACCAAAGCAATCCTTCTGTTCTAAGTAATCTCAGAGGACAACTCTATGAAGAAAAAATTTTAAAGCAAATTAAATTAAAAGCTAAACCTAGCTTAAAAGAAATTACAAAAGAACAAGCTGAGAAACTTTTAAAGGAAGAAAATGAAAAACTTATAAAAGAACAGCATAGCCATGATCATAATCATGATCATTCGACTGATAAAAAAAGCTCTTTATCAAAAAAAGAATTAAGTCAAAAAAAAACAAAAACTACATCAAAAAAGTCATCAAAAGCAAAAAAAGTTAGCAATAAGTAATCACAAGTTGTATAAGTAAAGCGAATCGGCTTATGAATAAAATACCTGAACATCTTAATACACTTATCCCAATGGTTGTTGAACAATCAAGCAGAGGAGAGAGAGCTTACGATATCTACTCAAGATTATTAAAAGAGAGGGTGGTTTTTGTGGTTGGACCAATTAATGATAATGTAGCATCATTAATAACAGCACAACTTTTATTTTTGGAGTCCGAAGATCCAAAAAAAGAAATTTCTCTTTATATAAACAGCCCAGGAGGTTTAGTTACAGCAGGATTAGGAATATACGATACTATGCAATATATTAAACCAGATGTATCAACATTGTGTATAGGTCAAGCAGCAAGTATGGGATCTTTTTTACTAGCTGCTGGGACAAAAGGAAAAAGATTTTCTCTTCCTAATTCTAGAATTATGGTTCATCAACCATCCGCAGGTTTTCAAGGTCAAGCAACTGATATTGAAATTCATGCAAACGAAGTTTTGTCTTTAAAAAAAAGATTAAATGAAATTTATTCTAAACACACAAACAAATCACCAGACGAAATTAAAACTGCTCTTGAGAGAGATAATTTTATGAGTCCAGAAAAAGCAAAAGAGTTTGGACTTTTAGATAAAGTAGTGGTTAATAGAGATTAATTTACTATATATAGTTTTTCCACAACCTATACTTGATTTAATTAAGTTAAATGTAATAGAGTGATAAAATTGATTCGTAATAAAAATTATGACAACACATAATAAAAATATTCTTTACTGTTCTTTTTGTGGCAAAAGTCAACATGAAGTCAGAAAACTTATAGCTGGTCCAACGGTGTTTATTTGTGATGAGTGTGTTGAATTATGTATGGACATTATTAAAGAAGAAAATAAAGATACATTTGTAAAACACCAAGATGGCTTACCTTCTCCAAAAGAAATATGTAAAGTTTTAGATGATTACGTAATTGGTCAAAGTTATGCAAAAAAAGTTTTATCTGTAGCTGTACACAATCATTATAAAAGACTTAATTATGAAAATAAAACTAGCAAAACAGTAGAACTTGCAAAATCAAATATTTTATTACTTGGTCCAACGGGATGTGGTAAAACGTTGTTAGCTCAAACTTTAGCAAGAATTTTAGATGTACCTTTTACAATGGCTGATGCTACAACTTTAACAGAAGCTGGTTATGTTGGTGAAGATGTTGAAAATATTATTTTAAAACTCTTACAGTCAGCTGATTACAATGTAGAAAAAGCTCAAAGAGGTATCGTATATATTGATGAAGTAGACAAGATAAGTAGAAAATCAGAAAATCCATCTATCACAAGAGATGTTTCAGGTGAAGGAGTGCAGCAAGCTCTATTAAAAATAATGGAAGGTACAGTTGCTAGTGTGCCCCCTCAAGGTGGAAGAAAGCATCCACAACAAGAATTTTTACAAGTTGATACTACCAATATATTATTTATTTGTGGTGGGGCTTTTGCAGGATTAGATAAAATTATTTCTCAAAGAGACAAAGGTTCATCGATTGGATTTGGAGCAGAAGTTAAAAGTGTTGCTGATAAAAAAATAGGTGAATGGATGAAAGGACTTGAACCTGAAGATTTATTAAAATATGGATTAATTCCAGAATTCATTGGTAGACTTCCAATAAATGCAACTTTAGAAGATTTGGATGAAAAATCTTTAATTAAAATATTAAGTGAACCAAAAAATTCGTTAATTAAACAATATAAAGAACTATTTAAATTGGAGGGTGTTAGATTAACATTTAAAGATAACGCAATTAAAGAGATTGCCCAAAAAGCAATTAATAAAAAAACTGGAGCAAGAGGATTAAGGTCAATTCTAGAAAGTATACTTTTGAAAACAATGTTTGATTTACCTGGTCAAGAAAATGTAGATGAAGTTATTGTAGATGCGGGATCAGCCAAAGGTCAAAATGACCCACTAATAATACTCTCCAAAGAAGCTAAATCGAAGACAGAAAAAACGTCTGCGGCTTAAATATAGCTAATAAGCTATAATTTTCTATTGCAAAACTCGATTTAATATCCATATTTAGGTAATGGAAGTCAAACATACATCACCACTATTACCCCTTAGGGACATAATTGTTTTTCCTAGTATGGTAATTCCCTTATTTGTTGGCAGAGATAAATCTATAACAGCATTAAATGAAGTCATGAAAAATAATAAAAAAATTATTTTAGTTACACAAAAGAATTCTGAAGTAGATGATCCAAAAAAAACGGACATATTTATGTATGGTTGCGAAAGCAACATACTTCAACTTTTAAAATTACCTGATGGTACAGTAAAAGTTTTGGTTGAGGGAATTAAAAGAGTAAAAATACTTGATTTTAATGATGACGATAAGTTTATCACTTGTACATATGAACAATACAATGATGTAATTTCCAAAGATGAGGATTTAATGCCTCTATCTACTACTGCAATACGAAGATTAGAAAAGCTTACATCAATTAATAAGAAAATATCTTCTGAAGTAATTACAAGCATTAAAGAATTAAAAGATCCATCTAAAATTGCGGATAATATTGCTTCTCATATGAACTCAACAATTTCTGAAAAACAACAAATTTTTGAAACTCAAGATGTTAAAAAAAGATTAAATGGTGTCATTAAAATAATGGAAAATGAAACTAGTATAATTGGTGTCGAAAAAAGAATTAGAGGTCGAGTAAAAACCCAAATGGAAAAAACTCAAAGAGAATATTATTTAAATGAGCAGTTAAAGGCTATTCAAAAGGAATTAGGCGAGATTGAAGATGGTAAAGATGAAACTACGAATTTAAACAAAGCTATTCAAAAAGCAAAAATGCCAAAAGAAGTTCAAAAGAAATGCATGTCTGAACTAAAAAAACTAAAAAATATGAGTCCAATGTCAGCGGAGGCAACGGTAATTAGAAATTATCTTGACTGGATGATAGATCTACCTTGGTACAAAAAAGATAAAATAGATATTGATTTAAACAAAGCAATGAAAACTTTAGATGATGATCATTATGGTTTGGAAAAAGTTAAGGAAAGAATTATCGAATTTTTGGCAGTTCAAAAAAGAATGGAAAAAATTAAAGGTCCTATACTATGTTTAATTGGCCCTCCAGGTGTTGGAAAAACTTCTCTTGGAAAATCTATTGCTAAAGCTACAAATAGACAATTTGTTAGGATGTCTTTAGGTGGTGTAAGAGATGAAGCAGAAATAAGAGGTCATAGAAGAACATACATTGGCTCATTACCAGGAAAAATAATTCAATTAATGAAAAAAGCTGGAACAAAAAATCCCTTAATACTTTTAGATGAAATAGATAAAGTAGGAAATGACTATAGGGGTGATCCATCTTCTGCTCTTCTTGAAGCTCTTGATCCTGAACAAAACACAACTTTTAATGATCATTATTTAGAAGTTGATTATGATCTTTCAGATGTAATGTTTGTTACTACTGCTAACACTTTAAATATTTTACCTCCTCTATTGGATAGAATGGAAGTAATTAGAATACCTGGTTATACTGAAGATGAAAAAATAAATATAGCTAATAAATATCTATTACCTAAACAAATTAAAGAGAACGGTGTAAGAGATCAAGAATTAGAAATTGTAGATGGAACCATTAAAGCAATTATAAGAAGTTATACTAGAGAATCTGGAGTTAGAAACTTAGAAAGAGAAATATCAAAAGTTGCAAGAAAAGTAGTCAAAAAAGTAGTTAGTGGTGAAGAGAAAAAAGTAAATGTTAATGATAGTAATTTAAATGATTTTTTAGGTGTTAAAAAATTTAAATATGGAGAAGTTGAGTCAGAAGATAAAGTAGGGATAGTGACAGGGTTAGCATGGACTGAATTTGGTGGAGAAATTTTAAAAATAGAAACTGTCCATATGCCGGGAAAAGGCAGAATGCAAATAACAGGAAAACTTGGCGACGTAATGCAAGAATCTGTTAAGGCTGCTAAATCATTTGTTAGATCAAAAAGTTTAGAGTATGGAATTATTCCACCTTTATTTGAAAAAAAAGATTTTCATATTCATGTACCCGAAGGAGCAACGCCAAAAGATGGACCCTCGGCAGGAATTGGAATGGTTACATCTATAGTTTCATCAATTACAAATAATCCAGTTTTTAAACATATAGCCATGACTGGAGAGGTCACAATTACAGGACAAGTCCTACCTATTGGTGGCTTAAAAGAAAAATTATTAGCAGCTCATAGAGCAGGAATTAAACAAGTCATTATTCCAAAAGAAAATGAAAAAGATTTAGTTGATATTCCAAAAAAAGTTCGTGAAGATATAAAAATTAGTGTAGTAGAAAGTGTTGATGAAGTATTAAAAATAGCTCTTAAAAATGAATTAAAAAGAGTTGAATGGACTGAAGTAGAAAATATTTCAAAAACTGATAAAGATCAAAAATCTCAAGCTAGCATTCAGTAATTAACAATTTACATTAACTCTCCCTTGTTGTATTAGTAGCCTGTTTTTGGGCGGTTAGCTCAGTTGGTAGAGCATCTCGTTTACACCGAGGGGGTCAAAGGTTCGAGTCCTTTACTGCCCACCAAAACTCGGGGGTGTAGCTCAGTTGGTTAGAGCGATCGCCTGTCACGCGATAGGTCGAGGGTTCGAGTCCCTTCACTCCCGCCATCAATACGATAACGGTTATTATTTGTTATAAATAACCAAGAAAATGTGACTTTAACTCCACTTTCATTTAATTCAAAAGATTATATATAGAATATGTGATGCTTGCGGATTTTTTAAAAGACTATTTTTCAATAATTATTTTTTTAATAATTGCTTTGGGGTTAAGTTGTTTATTCATTATAGTTAATTTTGCTTTATCACCTAATAAACCTGATCCTGAAAAACTTTCTTCTTATGAATGTGGATTTGAGCCTTTTAATGATTCAAGAATGGAATTTGATGTAAGATTCTATTTAGTGGCAATTTTATTTATCATTTTTGATTTAGAAATAGCTTTTTTATTTCCATGGGCAATTTCATTAGGAAACATTGGTTTCTTAGGTTTTATATCAATGATGATATTTCTTTTTATTTTAACAGTTGGTTTTGTTTATGAATGGAAAAAAGGTGCTCTTGATTGGGAATAAATTATGACAAATTCAGAAAAAATAAATCAAATACCTGAAGAATTCAAACAACTTGCTAAAGATTTTAGCGACAACGGTTTTATTACAACATCATTCGATAATTTAGTTAATTGGGCAAGAGCTGGATCTTTACACTGGATGACTTTTGGTCTTGCTTGCTGTGCAGTTGAAATGATGCATACATCAATGCCTAGATATGATTTAGAAAGATTTGGTGCGGCCCCTAGGGGGTCGCCTAGACAATCTGATGTTATGATAGTTGCTGGCACTTTAACAAATAAAATGGCTCCTGCTTTAAGAAAAGTTTATGATCAGATGCCAGAACCGAGATATGTAATTTCAATGGGAAGCTGTGCAAATGGTGGCGGCTATTATCACTATTCATACTCTGTAGTTAGAGGTTGTGATAGAATTGTACCAGTTGATATTTATGTACCTGGATGCCCTCCATCTGCAGAAGCACTTCTTTATGGAATATTGCAACTACAAAAAAAAATAAGAAACAAAGGTTCTTTAGAAAGATAAGTTTATGAATACTTTGAGTAGTTTAGAAAAAAAAATTAATTCAGAACTTACAACTAAAATTAAAAGTACAAAAATTAATCATAATCATATTTGCATTAATATAGAAAATGAAAATTTATTAGAAGTAGTTTTATTCTTAAAAAACAATAATGACACTAAGTTTAAACAATTAATTGATATAACTGCGGTTGATTATCCACAAAATGAAAAACGTTTTAAACTTGTTTATTTACTGTTAAGTCATGAATTTAATTCTAGAGTTCTTATAGATTTTTTTATTAACGAAAATGAAATTATTACCTCATTAACCTCACTTTTTCCTTCATCTAATTGGATGGAGAGAGAAGTTTTTGATATGTATGGGGTCAAATTTAAAAATCATCCAGATTTAAGAAGAATTTTAACCGATTATGGATTTGTAGGACACCCATTAAGAAAAGATTTTCCTTTGACAGGGCATAATGAAGTTAGGTACAGCGAGGATAAAAAAAAAGTTGTTTATGAACCAGTTAAATTAGAACAAAATTACAGAAATTTTGACTACGAAAGTCCATGGGAAGGAACAGAATATATTAAAAATCAAACTAAAAAATAATGCCTAAAGAAAAAAAAACGTTAAATTTAAATTTTGGACCACAGCACCCTGCAGCTCATGGTGTGTTAAGACTTATTCTAGAATTAGATGGTGAAATAGTCGAGCACGCAGATCCACACATTGGACTATTACACAGAGGAACAGAAAAATTAATTGAAAATAAAACTTATCTTCAGGCATTACCTTATTTTGATAGACTTGATTATGTTGCCCCAATGAATCAAGAACATGCATTTGCTCTTGCTATTGAAAAAATTTTAAATATTGAAGTTCCTATTAGAGCACAATTTATTAGAGTAATGTATTGCGAAATTGGAAGAATATTAAGCCATATTCTAAATATAACTACTCAAGCATTAGATGTTGGAGCATTAACGCCTTCTCTATGGGGTTTTGAAGAAAGAGAAACCTTAATGACTTTTTATGAGAGAGTTTCAGGCTCAAGATTACATGCGAATTATTTTAGAACAGGAGGGGTCCATCAAGATTTACCTAGAGGTTTAAGTGATGATATAGCAAAATTTTGTCAAAATTTTCCAAAAGTCATAGATGATCTGGAAACTCTTTTAACCGATAATCGAATATTTAAGCAAAGAAATGTAGATATTGGAATTGTTTCAAAACAAGACGCTTTAGATTATTCTTTTTCAGGAGTAATGCTTAGAGGGTCAGGTATTCCTTGGGATTTAAGAAAATCCCAACCTTACGAATGCTATGACCAACTTGATTTTAAAATACCAATTGGCAAAAATGGTGATTGTTACGATAGATATTTATGCCGGATCGAAGAGATGAAAGAAAGTGTAGATATTATAAACCAATGTTTAGTAAAAATGCCAAGTGGTCCCATAAAATCACTTGATGGAAAAATAAGCCCTCCACCAAAAAAAGAATTAAAAGAATCGATGGAGGCTTTAATTCATCATTTTAAATTGTTTACAGAGGGCTACAGAGTTAAGAAAGATGAAATATACACTGCAGTTGAAGCCCCAAAAGGAGAATTCGGAGTTTATTTAATTTCAGATGGATCAAATAAACCATATAAATGTAAAATAAGAGCACCAGGATTTTCACATTTACAAGCAATGGATTATTTAATTAAAGGTCATATGTTAGCAGATGTACCAGCTGTACTAGGTTCTATGGATGTAGTTTTTGGGGAAATTGATAGATGAGTATAAAAAAAATATGTAAAGAGCAACCTTCTGATTTCGAATTTAATAAAAAAAATTTAGAAGAAGCCAAAAAGATAATAAAAAACTACCCTGAAGGAAAACAACAAAGTGCAGTTATGTCTTTACTTTACTTGGCTCAAAAGCAGAATGATAATTGGATACCATTAGCTGCAATGAAATATATTGCTAAATTTCTTATCATGCCATACATCAAAGTTTATGAAGTAGCTACTTTTTATTCCATGTATAATTTATCACCAGTTGGAAAATATTTTTTTCAAATTTGTACAACAACACCATGCATGATTAGAGGAGCTTACGAAATAGTTAACGCATGTAAAGAAAAAATATCAGATAAAGAAAACCAACTTTCAAAAGACAAAACCTGTTCATGGATGGAAGTAGAGTGTCTTGGAGCTTGCATAAATGCTCCTATGATGCAAATTAATAATGATTATTATGAGGATTTAAACAAAGAAAAAGCAGAAAAAATTATTAATCAAATACAAAAAGGTGAAAAACCAACTCCAGGTTCTTACAAAGGCAGAAAAAACTCTGAACCAGAAAATAATAGAAAAACTTTATTAAATATAAAACATGCTTAAAGACGAAGATAGAATTTTTACAAACTTATACAACGACCACGGCGCAGACGTTTTATCTGCTCAAAAAGGTGGTGACTGGAAAAACACTAATGAAATTATTAAAAAAGGGAGAGAATGGATAATTAATGAAATAAAATCTTCTGAACTTAGAGGTCGAGGTGGAGCAGGTTTTCCAACTGGACTTAAATGGTCATTTGCTCCTAAAGAAGTTGGTTCAAGACCTCATTATCTTGTTATTAATGCTGATGAATCTGAGCCTGGAACTTGTAAAGATAGAGATATTTTAAGATTTGAACCCCATAAATTAATAGAAGGTTGTTTGTTAGCTGCATACGCAGTTAATGCAAAAAAATGTTACATTTATATTAGAGGGGAATATTTTAACGAAGGTAATAAACTTCAAGAAGCAATAAGTGAAGCTTATGAAAAAAATTTAATTGGCGTAAATGCTTGTAATAGTGGATGGGATTTTGACATATATATTCATTATGGTGCAGGAGCCTATATTTGTGGAGAAGAAACTGCTCTATTAGAAAGTCTAGAAGGCAAGAAAGGTCAACCTAGACTTAAACCTCCTTTTCCAGCTTTAATAGGACTTTATGGATGCCCTACAATTATAAATAATGTTGAAACAATAGCAGTAGTTCCAACTATCTTGAGAAAAGGAGCAAAATGGTTTTCAAGTATTGGTAAACCAAAAAATACAGGAACAAAAATTTATTGTATTTCAGGAAACGTAAACAATCCATGTAATGTTGAAGAAGAAATGGGAATTTCATTAAAAGATTTAATTGAAAAACACGCTGGCGGAGTAATTGGTGGTTGGGAAAATCTTCAAGCAGTAATACCTGGAGGCTCTTCTATGCCATTACTTCCAAAAAATATTTGTGAAACAATTAATATGGATTTTGACTCACTTGTTGAACAGAAAAGTGGCTTAGGTACAGCTGGAATTGTAGTTATAAATAAAGATCAAGATATAATTAAATGTATGGCGAGAATAGCCAGGTTTTACAAACATGAGAGTTGTGGACAATGTACACCTTGTAGAGAAGGATCTGGTTGGATGTGGAGAATGCTTGAGAGAATGGCAAAAGGTGAAGCATCTAGAGATGAAGTTGATATTTTGATGGATGTTACAAAACAAATTGAAGGACATACAATTTGTGCATTCGGAGAAGGGTCTGCATGGCCAGTACAAGGTTTACTTAGACATTTTAAAAAAGAAGTTGCAAAAAGAAATAATTTTAATCCAATAGTAAGTACAAATAAAAAAATTCCTTATCTAGTGGATCAACACTTACTGGATAAATAATGATTAAATTAAAAGTAAATGATATAGATTTAGAAGTTGAAGAAGGTCTTACTGTGCTCCAAGCATGTGAAAAAGCAGGTGCAGAAATTCCTAGATTTTGTTATCATGAAAAACTTTCTATAGCTGGTAACTGTAGAATGTGCTTAGTAGAAATCGAAAAATCGCCCAAACCCGTAGCTTCATGTGCAATGCCAATATCCGAAGGTATGAATATCAAAACAAATACCGAAAAGGTAGAGAAAGCAAGAAAAGGTGTGATGGAGTTTTTGTTAGCAAATCATCCATTAGACTGTCCAGTTTGCGACCAAGGAGGAGAGTGTGATTTGCAAGATCAATCAATGTTTTATGGAATAGACAAATCTAGATACAAAGAAAATAAAAGAGAAGTACCAGACAAATATATGGGTCCTTTAATTAAAACTCAAATGACTAGATGCATTCATTGCACAAGATGTATTAGATTTGCCACTGAAGTTGCTGGTGTTTCAGAACTTGGTGCAATTGGCAGAGGTGAAGATATGCAAATTACAACGTATTTAGAAAAGTCAATGGAATCAGAACTTTCAGCTAACGTTATTGACTTATGTCCAGTTGGAGCGCTAACCTCAAAACCTTACGTATTTGAAGCAAGACCTTGGGAACTAAAAAAAACAGAAACTATAGACGTAATGGATGCAGTTGGATCAAGCATAAGAGTTGACACTTATGGATGGGAAGTAAAAAGAGTTTTGCCCAGAATAAATGAGGATATTAATGAAGAATGGATATCTGATAAAACTAGATATGCATGTGATGGAATTAAAAATCAAAGAATAGACATACCTTATGTTAAAAGCAAAAAAGGTTTTGAAAAAATTTCTTGGCAAGAAGCAAATAAAGTAATTGTAAAAAAAATAAACGAAACATCTTCAGATAAAATTGCAGGATTTACAGGAGATCTAACCAATATGGAAACTCTATATGTTACAAAAGAGTTTTTTAACAAAACTATAAAGTCTAATTATTTAGATTCCAGAGTTAATAATTTATATGTAAACACAAGTAATAAGAAAAATTATATTTTCAACTCAACAATTAATGGTATTGAAGATTCAGATTTGATTATACTTATAGGAACAAACCCAAGATTTGAAGCAACAATACTAAATCTAAGAATAAGAAAAAGTTATTTAAAAAATAATTTAGAAGTTTATTCAATCGGTGACGTTGGAGATTTAACTTATCCATACGAAATTCTTCCAAATGATACAAAAGTTATTAAAGATATAATAGAGGGAAGGCATAATTTATCTTCTAAAATTGATAATTCAAAAAAGCCTTTAATAATTATTGGGCATTCAGTGTTAAATTTAAAATCAGGAAAATATGTATTTGAAGAAATGAAAAAATATTTAACTTCAAAAAATAAAATTACAGATGAGTGGAACTCATTAAATGTATTATCAAAAGATGCTTCTACTACAGGCTCAAATGATTTAAACATTATAAGTTCTATAGACTCACAAAATATAACTCTAAACAAAACTTTGAATAATGAATTTGAAATTTTATTTTTAGTTGGGCAAGACAATCTTAAATTTAAAAAGAAAAATGAATTCATAATATATATAGGTAGTCACGGTGATGATGGGGCAGAATCTGCAGATATTATTTTACCAGGATCTACTTATACAGAACAAGATGGATATTTTACCAATCTAGAAGGAAAAATTCAAAAAGCTTACAAAGCATCTTATCCTCCAGGTGATGCGAAAGAAGATTGGGAAATAATTAACAATTTATCAGAATTACTAAAAAGGAAAAAAATATTTAAAAATAAAGATGAATTGGTTGATAGTATGTTTAATTATCTAAATTTAAAAACTGAAAGTATAAATAATGATCCAGTAGAAACAAATTTTTTTGATGAAAAAATTATTGTAAAAAATGATGATTATTACTACTCGAATGTTATTGCCAGGGCTTCTAAAACTATGACTGATTGCCACAATGAAAAAATAAAATTAAAAAATACTGGAACAGATGGATAATGACTGAAAATTTAAATATTTTAATAACTGAAATTTATAAAATTTTTCTTTTACTTATTCCAATTTTAACAGCTGTAGCAATGATAGTTTGGCTTGATAGAAGAGTATGGGCTTTTGTTCAAAAAAGAAAAGGTCCAAATGTAGTTGGACCTTTTGGTTTATTTCAATCTTTAGCAGATGCATTGAAATATATTTTTAAAGAAATAATTATCCCTGCAAGTGCTAATAAAATTATATTTATCCTTGCACCGATCGTAACAATGACCTTAGCCCTGATTTCGTGGGCAGTTATACCTTTTAGTGAAGATTTTGTTTTAGCAGACATAAATGTTGGAATTTTATATCTTTTTGCAGTTTCGTCCCTAGGAGTTTATGGAATAATTATGGGTGGCTGGGCTTCGAATTCAAAATATCCTTTTTTAGGTGCAATTCGATCTGCCGCACAAATGGTATCATATGAAGTTTCTATAGGTGTAATAATAATAAATGTTTTGTTGTGTGTTGGGTCATTAAATTTAACCGATATTGTCTTAGCTCAAGAAAATTTATGGTTCATAGTTCCTTTATTTCCAATGTTTGTAATTTTTTTTATCTCTGCCCTTGCAGAAACTAATAGACCCCCATTTGACTTACCTGAAGCAGAAGCTGAATTGGTAGCAGGTTATCAAACTGAATATTCAGGAATGATGTATGCAATGTTCTGGTTAGGAGAGTATGCAAATATTTTGCTAATGTGCAGTATGGGATCTATTTTGTTTTTAGGTGGATGGTTGTCCCCAATAGATCTTTATCCTTTTACACTTGTACCAGCACCTTTATGGTTGATACTTAAAATATTATTATTGTTTATTCTATTCTCTTTAGTGAAAGCTATTGTCCCAAGATATAGATATGATCAATTAATGAAATTAGGTTGGAAAATTTTTCTTCCATTATCATTAACTTGGGTAGTTTTAACAGCAAGTTATTTATTTTATTTTAATCTATTACCGGTAAATTAACTATGAAATTATCAAGAATTTTAAAAACTATTTTATTAATTGATTTCTTAAATGGTTTAGTTATTGCAATTAGAGAATCTTTTAAATCAAAAAAAACTATAAATTATCCATTTGAAAAAGGTAAAGTCAGCCCAAGATTTCGAGGTGAACATGCTTTACGAAGATATCCTAATGGAGAAGAAAGATGTATAGCATGTAAGTTATGTGAAGCAGTTTGTCCTGCTCAAGCAATAACTATTGAATCAACTGAAAGAGAAGATGGTAGTAGAAAAACAACAAGATATGACATTGATATGCTGAAATGTATATATTGTGGCTTATGTGAAGAATCTTGTCCTGTTGATGCAATTGTTCAAGGACCTAATTTTGAATTCTCGACAGAAACACGAGAAGAGCTTTATTACAATAAAGAAAAATTATTAGATAATGGTGATAGATGGGAAAGTTTGTTAGCAGCAAATATTAAAGCAGATAATCCTTATAGATAAATATGATAATTCATTCTATATTTTTTTATATTTTTTCTATAATTGCTGTTTTTTCTGCAATCATGGTTACTGTTTCAAGAAATACCGTTCATTCAGTTTTTTTTCTAATATTAGATTTCATAACAATCTCTTGTTTATTTATAATGATAGGCGCTGAATTCATAGGAATGATAATGTTAATAGTTTATGTTGGCGCTGTAGCAGTTTTATTTTTATTTGTAGTAATGATGCTTAATGTTTCTAAACAAAAAAATGAATGGCTAGGTAATGAAAAAAATTCAAATCATATTCCAATAGGTCTATTAATAAGTGGAGTTATATTTTTTGAATTGATCATAGTAGTTGGTGGTTGGAAATATAAGCCTGAGCTATTGAAATCATTTTCGTCAATTGGCATTGATACAAGCACCACAAATACTCATGAAATAGGTAAGGTTTTATATACTGATTATATACATCTTTTCCATCTAAGTGGCATGGTTCTCTTAGTAGCTATGATAGGAGCAATCGTTTTAACATTCAGACAAAGAGAGGGCATAAAACGACAAAGTTATTTTAGACAAATATCAAGAGAACGTAATGAAGCTGTTGAGCTAGCAGACCCAAAAAATAATGAAGGAGTAAAAATTGATGTTTGAAATATCTTTAGGTCATTACCTGATTCTTTCAGCAACTATTTTTACCATAGGGGTAGTTGGAATATTTTTAAACAGAAAAAATATTATAGTAATCTTAATGAGCATTGAATTAATACTTCTTGCTGTCAATATTAATTTAGTTTCTTTTTCAATTTATATGAATGATTTAGTTGGTCAGATATTTACTTTATTTATTTTAACAGTTGCAGCTGCTGAAGCAGCTATTGGTTTAGCAATAATTGTAATTTATTATAGAAATTCTGGAACAATTAGAGTTCAAGAAATTGATAAGCTAAAAGGTTAGAATGGAATTCGAATATCTAATTATCTTTCTACCATTGATTGGCTCTATAATTTCAGGTTTTTTTGGAAAAATTCTAGGTTCAAGAAACTCAGAAATTTTAACTAGTTTATTTGTTTCAATATCAACAATTATTTCATTTATAATTTTTTACAAAGTATTTAATGAGGATTATACGAATAATTTAGATATAGTTACCTGGATTAGCTCAGGAACATTTAATGTTAATTGGTCTATAAAGATAGATGCTCTTTCTTCTGTAATGCTAGTTGTTGTTACGTTAGTTTCTTCAATAGTTCACATATATTCAATTGGATATATGTCACATGATCCGCATAAACAAAGATTTATGTCTTACTTATCATTATTTACATTTTCTATGTTAATGCTTGTAACTTCAGATAATTTTTTGCAACTGTTTTTTGGATGGGAAGGTGTTGGTCTTTGTTCATATTTTTTAATAGGTTTTTGGTTTAAAAAAGAAAGTGCTAATGCAGCTGCCATAAAAGCATTTGTTGTTAATCGTGTAGGTGATTTTGGTTTTGCATTAGGAATATTCTTAATATTTTATTTATTTGGAACAGTTAATTATAACGAAGTATTTGAATTAGTGCCTCTAACATTAGATAAATATTTTTCATTTTTAGGATTAAATATTAATGCAATTGATTTAATTTGTATTCTTTTATTTATAGGTGCAATGGGAAAATCTGCTCAATTATTTTTACATACCTGGTTACCAGATGCTATGGAAGGACCCACACCTGTATCTGCATTAATTCATGCAGCAACAATGGTTACTGCTGGTGTATTTTTAGTTGTTAGATGTTCTCCAATATATGAATACTCTCCTTTTGTATTAAATGTTATTACTATAATTGGTATGTCCACAGCTTTCTTTGCTGCAACAGTAGCGCTAGCCCAAGATGATATTAAAAAAATAATAGCATATTCAACTTGTAGTCAACTAGGTTATATGTTTTTTGCAGCTGGTGTTGGTGCTTACAATGTTGCCATGTTTCATTTGTTCACTCACGCTTTTTTTAAAGCTCTATTATTTTTAGGATCTGGCTCGGTAATTCACTCTTTTAAAGATGAACAAAATATCAAATTAATGGGAGGTGTATGGAAAAAACTTCCTTACACATGGATATTAATGATAATAGGAACCTTGGCATTAACTGGATTCCCATTTTTATCGGGTTTTTATTCTAAAGATGCAATTATAGAATTTGCTTATCTAAGAGGAAATACAACTGGTTACTTCGCTGCTGGTATAGGAATATTCACAGCTTTATTAACTTCAATTTATTCTTGGAGGCTAATATTCAAAACTTTTCATGGCAACTATAATAATAAAAAATTGAACATATCTGATATGCACGAGTCACCAATGGTTATGATAATTCCATTAATAATTCTAGCAATTGGAGCTATTTTTTGTGGTTTTTTATTTAAAGATTTATTTATTGGAATTGAGTCATCAAATAGTTTTTGGAAAAATTCAATTTTCTTTTTAGAACCATTGAGCCGAAATCATCCACCTTTATGGTTTATACTTATAACTCCAATATTGGTAATTTTATCTATACCTGTAGCGTATTATATTTTTATTAAAAATACTAAAATTACAAATGATATAGTTAATGGAAATTTACCCTTATATAATTTTCTAAAAAATAAATGGTATTTTGATGAATTATATGAATATTTATTTGTAAATCCTTCTAAAAAAATAGGATTATATTTTTGGAAAAAAATTGATTTAAGATTTATTGATCGATTTGGACCTGATGGAGTTTCAAGTTTAATAAAAAGTATTTCTTTATTAGCTGTTAAATTTCAAAATGGGTTTATATATCATTATGCATTTATAATGTTGTTAGGATTTTCTGCTTTATTAACTTTTTTAATACTTAAATAATGAACTTTCCTATTTTATCATCTTTAATTTTGTTACCATTATTAGGAGCTTTATTTATTTTTTTTTCAAAATCTAAATCCAATACAAATTTAACTAGTAAATATTTAGCATTATTTGTTTCTTTTTCTAATTTTATTTTATCTTTATATCTTTGGTACCTATTTGATCCTTCTACTTCTGAATTTCAGTTTTTAGAAGAACAATCTTGGATAAAAGGTTTTGTCAATTATAAAGTTGGCATAGACGGTATTTCAATTTTATTTATTATATTAACAACTTTTATTACACCTTTATGTGTTGTTTCTGTAAATAATACAATAAAAAATAGATTAAAAGATTTTCTTGTTGCAATTCTTGTCATGGAATCTTTAATGATAGGAGTATTTTGTTCACTAGACTTAGTTGTATTTTATCTTTTTTTTGAAGGTGGTTTAATTCCAATGTTTTTAATAATTGGTATTTGGGGTGGAGAAAGAAGAGTTTATTCTGCGTTTAAATTTTTTCTTTATACTCTTCTTGGGTCAGTTTTAATGCTTGTTGCAATAATTTCAATATATTGGGTTACAGGAACAACTGATGTAACTTATCTATATAGCCTTGGAATTGATGAGAAATATCAATATTTGTTATGGTTAGCTTTTTTTAGTTCCTTTGCTGTAAAAACTCCAATGTGGCCTGTTCATACCTGGCTACCAGACGCTCATGTTGAGGCACCAACTGCTGGATCAGTTTTATTGGCTGCAATTTTGTTAAAAATGGCTGGATACGGATTTATAAGATTTTCAATTGGACTTTTTCCTATTGCTTCAGAATATTTTATTCCTTTAATTTATATTCTAAGTTTAGTTGCAATTATTTACACCTCGTATGTTGCATTAATGCAAGAAGATATGAAAAAATTAATTGCCTATTCTTCTGTAGCCCATATGGGGTTTGTAACTTTAGGAATATTTACATTCACACAACAAGGTTTAGAAGGAAGTATTTACCAAATGATTAGTCACGGTTTAGTTTCTGCGGCACTCTTTTTATCAGTTGGTGTAATTTATGATAGGATGCACACTAGGCTAATATCAAATTACGGGGGTCTGGTTTCTATAATGCCTAAATATTCTATTGTTTTAATGGTATTTACTCTTGGTGCAATAGGCCTGCCAGGTACGAGTGGATTTGTAGGTGAATTTTTGATTTTAATTGGAACATTTCAAAAAAGTTTTTTAGTAGCAGCTATTGCAAGTATAGGAGTTATACTATCTGCTGCTTACATGTTATGGCTATATAAAAGAGTTATATTTGGAGCAATTCAGAAAAATGAAATTAGAAAAATGGATGATTTAAATAAATCAGAAATTTTTGTACTTTCTTCACTTGTTTTTCCGATTATTTTATTTGGATTTTACCCAGAACCATTATTAAGTACAACTGAAGTTTCTATAGAAAATTTAATCGATATGTACAAAAGTAATTTAAAACCAAATCTAATAAAAAACTAAATGATTAATTTAAATTTTATTTATTCAGAAATTTTTCTTTGTTTATCAATTATGACTTTGTTAATTTTAGGCGTATTTAAAAAAAATAGCTCATATTTAATTTATAATTTGAGTATAATATCTTTATTTGGATGTTTGACTTTTATTTTTAATTTTCCCATAGATGAAAATATAGAACTATTTAACAATAGTTACAAAATTGATTACTTATCCTCATTTATGAAAATTTTAACAATTTTATCAGGAATTTTTGTATTACTTTCATCTAGCAAATATATCCAGATAATTAAAATAAATAAAATTGAATATCCAATTTTAATTTTATCAGCAATAGCAGGAATGATAGTAATGATTAGCTCTAATGATTTAATTTTATTTTATGTTGGTTTAGAATTGCAATCTCTATCTTTATATGTTCTAGCATCATTTAATAGAGACAATATATTGTCTTCAGAATCAGGATTAAAATATTTTGTTTTAAGTGCTTTATCCTCTGGTCTTCTTTTATATGGTTGTTCTTTAATTTATGGTTTTTCTGGTTCGACAAATTTCAATTTAATCGCTGAAAATATAAATCAAAATAGTTACGGATTAACTTTTGGAATAATTTTTATTATTACTGGACTAGCATTTAAAATATCTGCTGTTCCATTTCACATGTGGGCACCAGATGTTTATGAGGGATCTCCAACATCAGTAACTGCTTTTTTTGCTATATTGCCTAAAATTGCAGCTTTAACAGTATTTATTAGAATTTTGTACGTACCATTTTTTAACATAATAGACCAATGGCAAATTATAATTGTATTTCTTTCAATAGCATCTATGTTGTTTGGTGCAGTTGCAGCTATTGGACAAAAAAATCTTAAGAGGCTAATTGCTTATAGTTCTATAAGTCATATGGGCTATGCTTTAGCTGGTTTATCAACTGGAACCAATCAAGGAATACAAAGTTCCATAACTTATATTTCAATCTATTTATTTATGAATTTAGCTTTTTTTTGTTGTCTTTTTATGTTGAGAAGAGATGAAAAATATTATGAAAATATTGAAGATCTATCAGGATTATCTAAAAATCATCCAATTTTGTCATTTTCATTTTTGATCGTATTATTTTCTCTAGCGGGCATACCACCACTTGCTGGTTTTTTCGCTAAATTTTATATATTTACTGCTGTAATAGAACAATCAATGTATGCCTTGGCTATAATTGGTTTACTTTCAACTGTTATAGCAGCGTTTTATTATTTAAGAATTATAAAGGTAATTTATTTTGATTCTGAAAAAGAAAAATATGAGATCAATCATAATATTGGGTTAAAAATATCATTAGTCTTTTCAACAATAGCTATTCTTTTTTATTTCATTTATCCAAGTCCTCTAATTGAAATAGTAGAAAAAATTAACATTATTTAATGATTTTTAAAAAATTTTTTTATAAAAA
>CABXCB010000001.1 GCA_902510635.1 uncultured Pelagibacteraceae bacterium | reverse complement strand
TTTCTATCTTGATAATTCTTGTATCTATTTCTTCTAAAATTATTTCTAAAATTTCTCATTAATTATTTTTATGATTTATATTTTTGTAGAAATTATACATCTATTTTTTTTTGCCAAATCCTTAACTATTTTATTGTTATAAAAACCATACATATTCAATATTTTTAAAGTCTCTTTTGCTTGATCAAAACCTATCTCCAAAAACAATTTGCCATTTTTCTTTATCAAATTTGAACTTTTTTTTATTACAAGCTTAATTTTTGTGTAACCATCTAATCCACCATCTAAAGCAATTCTAGGCTCATGATCTCTAACATCTTTATCTAAACCATTAATAGTATTTCGGACTATGTAAGGAGGATTAGATATAATTAAATCATATTTATCAGAACAAAAATTGTCAATATCTGTATTAAAAAATTTAATTCTATTTTTAATGTGTTGTATTTTTGCATTATATTTGGCTAATTTTATTGCATTTTTAGAAATATCAACACCAATCCCATGGCAACCTTTTCTTTCTTTTAATATTGATAGTATAATGCAGCCAGAACCAGTTCCGATATCTAAAATTTTTTTCTTAGAATTAACCCTTAATTCATCTAAAACTCGTTCAACTAGTATTTCTGTTTCTGGCCTTGGTATTAAAACACTTCTATTTACTTTGAATTTTTCTTTCCAAAATTCTTTAAATCCAATTATATAGGCTATTGGTTCACTTCTTTTTCTTCTTTTAATTAAATTTAAGAAAATTTCTTTTTCTCTATTTTTTATTTTATTGTTAAGTTGTAATAGTATTTGTGGTCTATTAATTTTAAGAGTTGACGATAATAATAATTCACTGTCTAAATTATAAGATTTTATATCATTTAATTTTAATATTTTAGATCCTTGATTAAGTATTTCTTGATAATTCATTTTAACTTAATTTGCTTAATTCTTCTTCTTGAGCTTGAAGAGTCAAGCTTTCAATCATTTCTTCAAATATTTCTCCTTGCATAAATTCTTCAAGTTTGTGTAAAGTAAGATTTATTCTATGATCAGTAACTCTTCCTTGGGGAAAATTATAAGTTCTTATTCTTTCTGATCTATCACCTGTTCCTATTTTGCTTCTTCGGTCTTTTGATCTTGCCTCGTCTATCTTTTGTCTTTCCCATTCATATATTCTAGATCTAAGAATTTTTAATCCTTTTTCTCTATTTCTAATTTGTGATTTTTCATCTTGTTGACTAACAACAATTCCAGTTGGAATATGTGTTATCCTAACGGCGGAGTCTGTTGTATTTACACTTTGTCCACCTGGGCCACTGCTTCTAAAAACATCAATTCTTAAATCTTTTTCCTCAATTTTTACATCAACCTCTTCGGCTTCTGGTAGCACAGCAACTGTTGCTGCAGATGTATGAACTCTTCCTTGTGTTTCTGTATCAGGTACTCTTTGAACTCGATGTACTCCACTTTCATATTTTAATAAAGAATAAATGTTCTTTCCTTTTATATTTGCTATAACTTCTTTTAACCCTCCAGCTTCACTTTTTGAGATACTGATTATTTCTAAATTCCATTTTTTTTTATGAGAAACCTTTTCGTACATTTTAAATAAATCTGAGGCAAACAAACTTGCTTCTAGACCACCTGTCCCAGCTCTTATTTCAATTATTGCATTTTTTGAATCTGCATCATCCTTTGGAAGTAAAAATAATTTTATTTTTTTTTCGTTTAACTCGTTATTTTGAATTAATTGATCTAATTCTATTTGAGCCAATTCTTTTATTTCTTTATCACTATTAATATCTTCAATTAATTTTTTTAAATCTTTTTTATTTTTTTCAAAATTTAGATAATTTTTAGCTTGATTTATTATTTCATTAAGATCAGAATATTCTTTTGATTTTGTAGCAAATAATTTTTTTTCTATATTTCCTGATGATAGCTCATTTTCAAGACTTTTATGTTTTAATATTAATTCTTCAACTTTTTTTAATGGAATCATTTTTGTTTTAGATCAATCTCTTCAGATTTTTTTTCCACTAATTCAACTACCTTTGAAATAATTTCTTGATTACTTAATTTTCCAGTTTGAACACCCTTTAAATAAAGCATATTACTATTTTTGCCACCTCCAGTTATTCCTATATCGGTTAGCGCAGCTTCACCTGGTCCATTCACAACACACCCTATAATTGACAGAGTTATTGGTGTTTTAATATGAGACAGTTTTTCTTCTAAAATTTTAACAGTATCTATAACCTGAAAGCCCTGTCTAGCACATGAAGGGCAAGATATTATCTTAACTCCTCTATTTCTTAGATTTAGTGATTTTAAAATCTCATTACCTACTTTGATTTCTTCAACTGGATTATCTGAAAGAGAAACTCTAATTGTGTCACCAATACCATCTAATAATAAATTTCCTAATCCTATAGACGATTTTATACTTCCAGGAAGGAAGCTTCCTGCCTCTGTAATTCCTAGATGTAAAGGATAGTTTGTAACTTTTGAAAGCTCTCTATATGCTTTTATAGATAAAAACACATCTGAGGATTTAACACTTATTTTAAAATTAAAAAAATCTAAATCTTCTATAATTTTAATATTCCTAATTGCACTTTCTACTAAAGCTTCAGGACATGGCTCTTTAAATTTCTCTAATATATCTTTCTCTAATGATCCAGAATTTACTCCTATTCTTATTGAACAATTATTATTTTTTGCAGCAGAAATAACTTGTGCAATTTTATTTTTATCTCCAATATTTCCTGGATTAATTCTTAAACAATCTGCTCCATTTTCTGCAGCTTCTATGGCTCTTTTAAAATGAAAATGAATATCAGCAACAACTGGAATAGGAGAATGCTTTGTAATCTCTTTTAAGGCTCTAGTAGATTCTTCATCAGGACAGGAAACTCTTACAATATCACCTCCCGTTTCTGAAATTTTATTAATTTGATTTAAAGTTTCTTTAACATTTTTTGTTAATGTATTTGTCATTGATTGAACTGAAATTGGATTATCACCACCAACTTTAACATCTCCTACATTTATAACTTTTGTAGTTCTGCGATTTATATCCCTAAAAGGTCTTATGCTCATGTCTTTAGTTTATTTTTCTAAATTAAATTCTTTATGTAAAGCTGATACTGCTTTATTTATATTTTTTCTATTCACTAATACAGATATTTTAATTTCTGATGTCGAAATTACAATAATATTTATATTTTTTTTTGCTAACGCATTGAACATTCTATAAGTTACACCAGGAGTAGTTATCATTCCGACTCCAATAATAGATACTTTTGAAACTTTGTTATCTACTATAATTTTTCTAAAACTTATTTTTTTATTTTTTTTTAATAACTTTTCTGTTTTGGATAAATTTTCAGATTTAATGGTAAAAGTTAAGTCTGTTTCCTTGCCATTTGGAGATATATTTTGGACAACCATATCAACATTAATAGAGTTTTTATAAAGTGGCTCAAATATAGCTGCTGCAATTCCGGGTTTATCTTTTACTCCAATTAAAGTTACTTTTGCGTCATTTTTTGTAAAAGATACTCCTCGAATAATTTTACTACTAGTAATATTTTTTCTTTTAGTAATTAAGGTTCCTAAAGATTTTTTAAAAGATGATCTTACATCAATATCAATTCTATTTAATCTGGCATCTTGGATAGAGTGAGGTTGCATAACTTTTGCCCCAAGCGAAGCCATCTCTAACATTTCTTCATAAGAAATTAATTTTATTTTTTTTGCTTTTAAAATTACATTTGGATCAGTGGTATAAACTCCATCTACATCTGTATATAT
Source organism: uncultured Pelagibacteraceae bacterium (assembly GCA_902510635.1). Taxonomy (GTDB): domain Bacteria; phylum Pseudomonadota; class Alphaproteobacteria; order Pelagibacterales; family Pelagibacteraceae; genus Pelagibacter. The sequence continues at coordinate 77,983 of CABXCB010000001.1, read as the reverse complement.
TATACATTTGTCTGCACCAAAAAACCTTGAAAGCATTATAGCACTTGCATCTGTTCCACCTCTGCCTATGGTAGTTATTCTATTTAAAGAGTTAATTCCCTGAAAACCTGCAACAATAGGTATCCCTCCAGACCTTAAATACTTTATAATATTTTTTTTATAAATTATGTGTATTCTTGATGATGAATGTTTTCCTTTTGTTAGAATTGGAACTTGCCATCCCATCCAAGATCTAGATTTATATCCTAAGTGATTAAGTCTTCCCGCAATTAGTGAGCAGGACATTTGTTCTCCCGCAGAAAGTAAAACATCATATTCTTCAGCTATGAATTCATTGGAAATTTGTTTTGATTTTTTAACTAAATCATTGGTAACCCCACTCATTGCAGAAGAAGCAACAATTACTTTATATTTCTTTTTAACAAATGAGATAATTATATTGGCAACTTTTTTTATTCTATCAGTCGAACCTACAGAAGTTCCTCCAAATTTTAGTACTACAATTTTCATTGGCTTTAATTTTTTTTATTTAAATAAATTATGTTGATAAAATACATCTTGATTGTAATGTCAACAATCAATCAATTATGAGCACTATTAATAAAAAAGAAATTGAAAAATTTTCAAAAATGGCTGATGAATGGTGGGATACTGAAGGTAAGTTTAAACCGTTGCACAAATTTAATCCTTTAAGGATAAATTATATAAAGAAAAAAATTATCTCTCACTTTAATATTAGATCAAAGTCGATGCCATTAAAAAATATTGAACTTTTAGACATTGGTTGTGGAGGAGGTCTCTTATCTGAGCCTATGTGTAGGTTGGGTGCTAAAGTTACTGCAATAGATGCTTCACAAAAAAATATAAATGTTGCTAAATATCATTCAAATAAAAATAAATTAAAAATTAATTATTTATGTACTTCTCCAGAAAAAATAGATTTAAAAAAAAAATTTGATGTAGTGTTAAATATGGAAATTGTAGAACATGTTAATGATTTAAATCTTTTTATAAAAAAAAGTTCATTACTTTTAAAAAAGGATGGATTAATGTTTATTGCAACTTTAAATAAGACACTTAAATCATATATTTTCGCAATAGTTGGGGCAGAATATATTTTACAATGGTTGCCAATCGGAACTCATGAATGGAATAAGTTTGTAAAACCAGAAGAGTTAACTGAGTATGCAAAAAAGAATAGTTTAAAATTAATTGAAGTTGATGGGGTTAAGTTTGATATATTAAAAAATGAATGGATGATTTCAGAAGACAATTCTGTAAACTACATAACTCAGTTCAAAAAAATTTAATTATCATTATCATTTAACCAAGGAATAGTTTCTGTTTCAATTCCTTCTTCAGAAAGCTCTTTAATATCTTTTACAGATGCATTTCCGTATATGCCCTTAACTTTTTTTTTATTATTGTAATGAATTGATCTAGCCTCATATGTAAAATTATTGCCAACATATTCACAATTGTTTTTTATAAAATTTTTATAGTCTTTAAGCTTATTTTTAATTTCTAAGTATTTTTTAGAATTTAAATTATTGTTATCTTTTTTTTTATTGATAACGGATGGAGCCATTAAGGACTTGCTGACATTAAAAGAATCACAATTTGGACAATTTATAAATTTTAATTTTTTTAATTTTTCAAATTCTTTTGAAGATGAAAACCAACTATCAAAATTTTCAGAGCATGCGCTACATAATAAGTTATATTTAATCATATATATAATTTAAAATTAATTTAATATTTACAACATTTCTAAGTTCTGTAATCTGAATTTATTTCAATATATTTTTTAGTTAAATCCATAGTATAAGAAGTAAATTCTTTTTTTCCTTGATTTAAATTAACTAATAAATCAATTTTTTCTTCCTTCATATAACTTGCTGCTTCAGTTTCGTTATAAGAATTTGATATTTTGCCATTTTCGATGATTGTTATATTTCCAAATTTAATTGTTATTTTATTTGGATTTAAATTTACATTTGCTTTGCCGATGGCCATAATAATTCTTCCCCAATTGGGATCTTCTCCAGCAATAGCTGTTTTTACTAATGGAGAATTTGCAATGGAAAAGCATATTTTTTTTGCATCTTCCTCTGTTTTACAATTTTTAACCTTTATTGAAATAAATTTTGAAGCTCCTTCACCATCTGCTGCTACTCTTTTTGCAAGATTTAAAAGAACTTTAAACAACGATAAATTAAAATCAGATAATTTTTTATCTTTGATAGTTTTTATATTTGAGTTTGAGACTTTGTTTGTTGCAAAAATAGAAACCATATCATTAGTACTAGTATCACCATCGCAAGAGATGGCATTAAATGTTTTGTGTATATTTTGTTTTAACAATTGTTTAAGAATTGATGAAGAAATTGTTGCATCTGTAAAAACAAATCCTAAAGTTGTTGCCATATTTGGAAAAATCATCCCAGAACCTTTCGCAATTCCATAAATTTTTACTTTTTTATTTCCAATATAACATTCTTCCATTGCAAGTTTTGGCTTAAGGTCTGTTGTCAAAATTCCCATTGACGCTTTCATCCATATATATTTATTCTGTGTATATCTAATTTTTTTTACTAGATCTGGGATATTTCTTTTAATTTTTACTGTAGGAAAAACTTCTCCTATTGTTCCAGTGCATGCAAACAAAATTTCGTCTGAGTCAATTTTTACAGGTTTTTCTTCATCGCTAATTTGTTTTCGACTTAATTCCTGGGACAAATTATCAGCTAAAATTTTTAATCCTTTAAATCCATCTTTTCCAGTAAAAGCATTTGCATTTCTAGTATTAATTAACAAACCTTTAACTTTTTTTTTATTAATTTTTAAATTCCATTTTATATTTTCTGAGATTAATTTTGATTGTGTGTAAACTGATGCATGATTGGCACCATTTCTAAAATAAAATAAAACTAAATCGTCTCTTTTCTTTGAATATAAATTTGCACTCGTAGTTGATATTGATAAACCATCAATATGATCAAGATCCTGAAAATCACCCATTTTTGAGTTTTTAGTTATTGAATTAAATAAATTGTTTAGATTAATTGCCATACTATTTAAAAAATTAATTTAGTTACTATATTAAACTCTATATTTAAATTATAAAACAATATATTTATTAAATGCTTAATCCACTAAATTTCCTATCAAAAATTATCAAATCCAGTAACCAAAAAGAGCTGGATAAATTAAAAAAAGTTGCAAATAAAATTAATGATTTAGAAGAAGAAATAATTAAACTGGATGATCTATCATTCCCAATAAAAACCAAAGAGTTAATTGAGCAAGTAAAAAATGAAACATCTTTGGATAAAATATTACCACAAGCTTTTGCTTTGGTAAGAGAAGCATCCAAAAGAACAACCGATGAACGAAACTTTGACGTTCAAATTATTGGTGGAATTGTACTTCATGAAAATAAAATTGCTGAAATGAAAACTGGAGAAGGAAAAACTCTAACAATTGTTTTGGCGGCATATTTAAATGCATTATCAAAAAAAGGTGTGCACATAGTTACTGTTAATGATTACCTAGCTAAAAGAGACTGTGAAAATATGAAAAAAATTTATAACTTTTTAGGTTTAACTGCTGGCTACATTAATAATGAACAAACTGATGAGGAAAGAAAATTAAATTATAATTGTGATATTACATATGCCACAAATAGCGAGTTAGGTTTTGATTATTTAAGAGATAATATGAAATTTTCGTTTGAGTCTATGGTTCAACGAGGACATAACTATGCCATTGTAGATGAGATAGATTCATGTTTGATTGACGAAGCTAGAACACCTTTAATTATTTCAGGAGGAGTAGAAGATAAAACAAATCAATATCTTGCCATAGATAAACTAACAAAAAATTTAAAAAAAGAGGATTTTGAAGTTGATGAAAAAGATAAAAATGTTTTATTAACTAATCAAGGAATAGATAATATAGAAAAAATTTTATCAAATGCAGGAATTTTAAAAAATAATAATTTTTATGATCCTGATAATTTACATTTAGTGCATCACGTCAATCAAGCACTGAGAGCGAACCATTTGTATGAAAATGGAAAAGATTATATAATTAAAGCAGGAGAAATTATTATAATAGATGAACAGACTGGAAGGCAACTGCCAGGAAGGAGATTTGGTGATGGACTTCATCAAAGTATAGAGGCCAAAGAAAGAGTCGAAATTCAAAATGAAAATCAAACACTTGCGTCAATAACTTATCAAAATTATTTTAAACTTTATTCAAAACTTGCAGGATGTACTGGAACTGCAGCAACTGAATCTGAAGAGTTTTTTGAAATTTATAAACTTCCCGTAATTACAATTCCAACAAATAAAAAGATGATAAGAAAAGATTGGAATGATCAAATTTTCAGATCATCAAAAGAAAAGGACGATGCAATTATAAAAAAAATACTCGAATGCAATAAAACTGGTCAGCCATTATTAGTTTTTACAGCAAATATAAATAAATCTGAGCATTATTCAGATTTATTAAATAAAAAAAAAATAAATCATACAGTGTTAAATGCTAAAAATCATGAAAGAGAAGCAGAAATTATTTCTAATGCTGGTAGGAAAAATTCAGTAATAATAACAACTAGTATTTCAGGAAGAGGAGTGGATATAAAATTAGGTGGAAAATTATCTGAAAATAATAATGAAAAAAAAGAAATTAAATCTCTAGGTGGATTGTATGTAATTGGAACTGAAAGAATGGAAAGTAGAAGGGTTGATAATCAAGCGAGAGGGCGATCTGGAAGACAGGGAGATGAAGGAAGTTCAATTTTTTATGTAAGCCTTGAAGATGATTTAATGAGAATTTTTGGCTCTGAATCTATGAATAGTATTCTTGAAAAATTAGGATTAAAAGATGGTGAAAGTATTGATCACCCATGGATTAATAAAGCATTGGAAAGAGCACAACAAAAAGTTGAGGCAAGAAATTTTGATATTAGAAAAACTTTGTTGAAATTTGATAATGTGCTCAATGATCAAAGAAAGGTAATATTTGGTCAAAGAAACAATATAATTGTTAGTAAAAATTCTTTTAATTATTCAGATGAATTTTTAACTGAAATTATAATTAAATTAAAAGAATTAAAAAAAATAAACTTAACTAAGGATAAAAATAATGAAAGTTCAATTCAAATAAAATCAATATTAGGAAAATCTTTTGATGATGATGAAATTAATTCAATTCTAGATTTGAATGAAGAAAATTTTGAAAATGAAATTAAAAATAAATTTTACAATAAAAGAATACAAAGAGAAAAGGTATTAGGGAAAGATCAAGCTTTAGAGTTAGAAAAGAGAATTTTATTACAGCTTATTGACCAAAATTGGAAATCTCATATTCAGTACTTGGAGCAATTAAGAGGAGTCGTTGGCTTAAGGTCATATGGTCAAAGAGATCCTTTAATTGAATATAAAAAAGAAGCTTATACATTATTTGAAAATTTATTATTCAAACTAAAATCTGATTTAATTACTGTTTTACTAAACCTTGAAGTTGTTCAAGAAAGTAATGGGGAAACTGTAAATGATTTGAATAATGATATTTCTTTCAAAAAAATAGGAAGAAATGAACCGTGCCCTTGTAATTCAGGAAAAAAATATAAACATTGCCATGGTTCTTTATAAGGCCATAAAAAAAATAATAATTAGCAGCACAAAAAATAAAATATAAATCAAAAATTTTTTAAAATAAAAGATTTTATTAATGAGTTTATTGATAACATTTGTTTTCATTAATAAATTATCTGACATTTCTGAACTAGGTATAAAACCTTGATTTCTACCAATAGATAAAAATTTATTTTTTCTTTGTAGTAAAATCTCTTCTTTATCCATATTAGAAAAAAAATCTAAATTTTTTCTAATAGAATTTCTTACGTTATCTAAAATTAAATCTTTATCTCTATGAGCGCCACCTAATGGTTCTGAAATAATTTCATCTATTATTTTTAAATCAAATAAATCTTTTGAAGATAATTTCATTGCTTTAGAGGCCTCCAATGTTTTTTTTGGGTCTCTCCATAATATTGTTGCACATCCTTCAGGCGATATCACTGAATAAATTGAATTTTCTAACATTATAACTTTATTTGAGGAGGCCAATGCTATCGCCCCACCCGATCCACCTTCTCCAATAATTATCGATATTGTTGGAACAGTTAACTCCATACAGCATTCAATTGATTTTGCAATTGCCTCTGCCTGACCTCTTTCTTCTGCTCCTACACCTGGATATGCGCCTGGAGTATCTATAAAAGATATTACAGGTATTTTAAATTTATTTGCAAGCTTCATTAATCTTATTGTTTTTCTATAACCTTCTGGCCTCATCATTCCAAAATTTCTTTCAATTCTTGATTCGAGATCCTCACCTTTCTCTTGTCCAATTACTAAAACTGATCTATTTTCAAATTTTGCAAACCCACATATCACCGATAGGTCCTCACCATAAAATCTATCTCCAGAAAGAAGTGTAAAATCTTCAAAAAGATTATCAATAAAATGTTTTGCTTTGGGTCTATCTTCATGTCTAGCAACAAGGGTTGTTTGCCATGGGTCCAAGTTTGAATAAATATTTTTTAATTTATCATCTATTTCATTTTGTAATTTTGATATATTTTGAGTATCAACTTCTGATAGTCCCTCTTGATTAAATGGATCTTTAAGTTTATCAAGTTTTATTTCTAAATCCTTAATTTCAGACTCAAAATTTAAATAATTTTTCATATTTTTCTTAATATGTTTATAAAGCAAAAAGAGGCAAGAAAATGGTAAAAATTTTAAAATTATTAATTATAAATTGACTATTTTATAACCAAAAAGTTATATTAAATGCTAATAAGGACTTTTAAAAGTTAAACAATGAAAGAAAAATACTTAAAAATTAAAAATTTATCAGTTTCAGAAAATTTAGCAAATTTTATAAATAAAGAATTATTGTCAGGCATTAAAATTAATAAAGAAAAATTTTGGAAAGGTTTTGATAAATGTGTTCATAAACTTGCACCACAAAATATAAAACTACTTCAAAAAAGAGAAAGATTGCAAAAAGCTATTGATGCATTGCACATAGATAGAAAAGACAAACAATTAAGTATAATAAAATATACAAAATTTTTAAAAAAAATTGGTTATTTAAATAAGCTTGGTTCAAATTTTAAAATTAAAACTAAAAATGTTGACGATGAAATTTCAAACATTTGTGGTCCTCAATTAGTTTGTCCCGTTTCAAATGCAAGATTCTTATTAAATGCTGCAAATGCAAGATGGGTAAGCTTGTATGATAGCTTATATGGAACAGATATTATCTCAGAAAATAATGGAGCAGTAAAAGGAAAAACTTATAATCCAATAAGAGGAAAAAAAGTAATTGAATATGCACGTAATCTTTTAGACGAGCTTGTTCCTTTAAAAAATCAAAGTTGGAAGAATCTAACAAAAATCCCAGATATTAAAAATAATAAATTAAATTTAAAACTTAAAAATATTAATCAATTTGTAGGTTATAAAAAAAAATCAAATAAACTTAATTCCCTATTATTTATTAATAATAATCTTCATATAGATATTCTTTTTGATCAAGATGGAAAAATGGAGGTTAACAATCCTAAGGGTAACCAAGATAAAATTAAAATTCATGATATTTTTCTTGAATCTGCAATATCTACCATTTGTGATCACGAAGATAGTGTGGCAGCAGTTGACGCTGAAGATAAAGTTCTTGGATATAGAAATTGGCTTGGTTTAATGAAAGGAAATTTAAAAGTAGAGTTTACAAAAAATGGGAAAAAAAATTTAAGAAAATTAAATTTAGACAGAGACTATATTTCTTCTAAGGGAAAGAAATTAAAATTACATGGAAGATCTTTATTATTAAATAGAAATGTAGGTCATCTCATGACAAATCCGGCTATTCTTTTAAAAGATGGATCTGAATGCCCAGAAGGAATACTTGATGCTTTTATAACTTCTCTTGCTTGTCTTCATGATTTTAAAAAAAAAGGAAATTCGAGAGTTGATTCTATTTATATAGTAAAACCTAAAATGCACGGTCCTGAAGAATGTAGCTTTACTGACCTGATTTTTAAAAATGTCGAAAAAGTTTTAAATTTAAAAAAAAATCAAATTCTTTGTGGAATAATGGATGAAGAAAGAAGAACTTCTGTAAATTTAAAAGAATGCATAAGAGCACTAAAAAATAGAGTATTTTTTATTAATACTGGTTTTTTGGATAGAACTGGAGACGAGATTCATACTTCAATGGAGATTGGCCCAATGCTTAAAAAAGCTGACATGAAATCGTCAAAGTGGATTCAGGCATATGAAAATAATAATGTAGATATTGGATTGGAATGTGGTTTTTCAGGAAAATGTCAAATTGGTAAAGGCATGTATCCTGCTCCAGATTTGATGGCAAGCATGATGAAACAAAAAATTGTTCATCCTTTGTCAGGAGCTAATTGTGCATGGGTACCATCACCAACTGCTGCAGCATTGCATGTTATCCATTACCACAAAATCAATGTATTTGCTAAACAGAAAGAATTGTCAAAAAGAAAATCAGCAAAACTATCTGATCTATTAACTATTCCAATATCAAAAAAACCTAACTGGTCAATGGAAGAAATTACTAAAGAATTAAAAAATAACGCACAAGGTATTTTGGGCTATGTAGTTAGATGGATAGATCAGTCTGTTGGCTGTTCAAAAGTACCTGATATTAATGGGGTTGGTCTAATGGAAGATAGAGCTACTTGCCGAATAAGCAGCCAACACATTGCTAACTGGTTGCACCATGGAATATGCAGCAAGAAGCATGTTTTAGAAATTATGAAAAAAATGGCTAAAGTTGTTGATAGTCAAAATCTAAAAGATCCAAGTATGAAAGGACACTCTCCATACAAACCAATGTCAGACGACTTTGACAAATCAACTGCTTTTAAGGCAGCATGTGAACTCGTATTTCATGGAAAAACTCAGCCCTCTGGATATACAGAGCCAATTCTTCATCTTAATAGACTACTAAAAAAGAATTAATCTTTTGATTGTAAAAAACTTTGCCTATTTTTAAAAGCTGATATTAAAGTTCCATCATCTAAATTTTCTATCTCACCACCAACTGGTAATCCTTGTGCAAGCTTTGAAATCTTTACTTTAGTATTTTTTAAACTATCCTGAATATAAAATGCAGTAGTCTGTCCTTCAACAGTAGCTGAAGTGGCAAGTATGATTTCCTCTATATTATCTTTTTTAACTCTTTCAATTAATGAGTTAATTAATAAATCCTCCTTTTTTTGATTTTTAGAAGACGAAATTGTTCCACCAAGAATATGAAAGTATCCTTGGTAAACACTAGAAGCTTCTATGCTCCATTGATCAGCTATATTTTCTACAACACAAATTTTATTATACTTATCATTATTATTCTCACAATTATTACATCCGTTTAAGTTGGATTTTAAAGATCCACAAACTTTACATCTAGATATATTTTTGTAAACTTCTGCTAAATTTTTTGCCAGAGGTTTAATTAATTCTTCCCTATTATTAATTAATTGTAAAACTATTCTTTTTGCTGATTTTGGACCTAATCCAGGAAGTTTAGATATCAATTTAATTAATTCATCAATTTCAGATATATTTTGCATTTAAATTATAAAGGCCATTTAAAGCCAGGTATACCAAATTCACCTGTCGCCTTAGAAATTTCTTCAGATGTTTTTGATTTCAACTGAGATTTTGCATTATTATGAGCTGCCTTAATTAAATCTTCAATAACCACCTTATCTTCTTTTAAAATTTCAGGGGATATATCTACAGTTATTAATTCACCTTCTCCGTTAAGAGTTATTTTAACAGAGCTCCCACCTGATATTCCAGTAACATTGATGTTCTTTATTTTTTCCTGACTCTCCTTCATTTTACTTTCAAGTTCTTTAGCTTTATTTAAAATTTTGCTAAAATCAGTCATAATCATTTATCTTCTTCTAATTTCAAATCTACCAGTTCAGCATCAGAGAAATTTTCTAAAACTTTTTTATAAGTTTCTCCTTTTTTTATATTTTCAATAATTTTCACTTTTTCATTATCTTTCATTTGTTTTTTTGATGCTTGCCCAACTTCTTTTGAAAAAGCAATTATCCATCTTTGACTGGTCCACTCGTACAATTTTTGGGATAGATCTTTAACAAAATCTTTATCTAGATTTTCATTAAATGAAATATTAATTCTTTTATCTGTAAAACTTACAAGACTAACATTTGTTTCAAGTTCATATTTTAACTTTAATTCTTTTTTTTTATTACATAAGCTTATTAATTCTTCAAAATTTTTTATTTCAATCTTTTCAATATTTGTCTCAGGGTTTGAAGTTTCCTCTTGCATAAAATTTTTAATTTGACTTATAGTTTTATTTTTAGTGTCTAAATTATTTTCATCTTTATTTATATTAACAAGTTCTGTTTTGGATATATTGTTAACATACCTTTCGTCATTTAAATCTAATTCTTTTATACTATCAAAGTTTTTATCTTCCTTGAGATAGAGCAGTCTTATTAAAAACATTTCCATTGATAAATTTTGATTTGAAACTATATCTAATTCACCTATAGTTTTAATTGTAAACTGCCAAAATAATAATAATAAGTCTGGCTTAACTTGTTTTGAAATTAAATCTATATCTTTAAATTCCTCATCATTAAGAGAAAAATTGTTTCCATCTAACTTTATAGATGAAATATTTTTTATATAATACAATATTTCCAAAAAATCGTTTAAAAATATTTTTGGCTCAACTCCTTGATTATAAATTGATCTATAAATTTTTATTACTTCTTGTTCGTCACCCTTAAATAAAAATCTAATCAAATTTATAAGATAACTTTTATCAAAATAACCAAATATCTCCTGTGCTTTTTTTAAATCAAGTTCAGATTTTTCATTATCATTTAATAAAGCTCTATCTAAAAGTGAAAGAGCATCTCTTACAGATCCTTCAGAAATTTTTACTATTAGTTTTAAAGCATCGTCATTTATCTTGCCATTTTCTTTATTTTTAACTTCTTTTATAAATTTAAATAATTCGTTGGAATTTACTCTTGATAAATCAAATCTTTGGCATCTAGAAACTACTGTAACTGGAATTTTTTTTATTTCTGTTGTGGCAAAAATAAATTTTAAACCTCCACCACTTTTATACTGAGGTGGCTCTTCTAATGTTTTTAAGAGTGCGTTAAATGCTTGTTTACTTAACATATGCACTTCATCAATTATAAATATTTTATATTTAGCCGAAGTTGGGCCATAACGTGAAAATTCTATAAGGTCTCTAACATCGTCCACACCTGTTTTGCTTGCTGCGTCCATTTCAAGAACATCTATATGATTAGAGTTGCTTATTGCTTCACAATTTTCACAAAGATCTTCTCTACATAATTTATCAACCCCATTCAGACAATTTAAAGATTTAGCAACGATTCTAGCAATGGTAGTTTTTCCAACACCTCTAATACCTGTAAATAAATATGCGTTAGGTGATCTATTGTGTTTAATAGAATTATAAATAGTTTCTGCTATAATTTCTTGACCAATCAAGTCCTTATATGAAATTGGACGATACTTTAATGCTAAAACTTTTGAATTCTTATTCATAAACTAAATATTTTAGGAGACTAGAACCTGGATAACTGTCTTTACGATTGCTTCCGTTAAGATCTAGTCGGGTTCAAGCAGCACCCACCTCTAGCCTCCAAAATGTATTATAACAGTAAAGATTTTTATTCTACAATAAAAGAAATAATTATTTATATCTAAATTTGTCAGCTTCAAAAACACCTAAAACGTGCATATCCTCACAGTGGAGTCCCAATTCTTCTAACGAATTTTTTACTTTTTCTTCCTCAATATGTCCATCAAGTTCACACAAAAAGAAATATGATGAAAATGAATTTTTTTCAGGAAAACTTTGTAATTTGTTTAAATTTACGCCATTAAGTGTAAAGCTTCCTAACGCACTATAAAGCGCACCAGCCTTACTTTTTAATTTAAATAATAGAGACGTAATATATTTATTATTTTTAAATTCAGGTTGAAAAATATCTTTTTGCATCACTAAAAATCTTGTTATATTTTCTTTTTCATCTTGAATATTTGAATCTAATATTTTTAAATTATATATATTTGCACTAAGTTTTGAAGATATTGCTGCCTTTGATTTATCATTTGCCTCAGAAATATATTTTGCTGATCCGGCGGTATCCGCTCTAACATTTGCATTTAACTTATTTTTTTTTATAAATATTGAAGATTGACTTAATGCTTGAGCATGAGAATATACATCTTTTATATCAGTTAATTTTGATCCAGATATACCTAAAAGGTTATGATTAATCGAATAAAAATGTTCAGCAAAGATATTTAATCTATATTTAAAAATTAAATATTCAACTCCAATATTTCCAGTTGTTTTGTTTGATTCGGGTATTATTGCTTTTATAGAGCTATCTCCATAAGCTGTTTCGAAACACTCATCAAATGTTTTACACGGAATAGTTTCACAATTTGGATATTTTTCCTTAGCGCAGCTTTCGCTATAACTTCCAGCAATACCTTGATAAGCAATTTTCATTTTAGGATTTATATTCTAATTTTTTTTTTAATTCCAGATAATCTTCCATTGTGTCTACACCTACTGGACAAAAATTCGCTAAAGCTACATTTATTTTTATTCTATTTTCCATTGCTCTTAACTGCTCAAGTCTATTTTTAATCTCATTGTTTGTTTGCTTTAATTCTATTATTTTTTTTAGAACATTGGGTTTGTATGCATATACTCCTAAATGATGATAAATATTTAAATTCAAATTATCTACTATTCTTTTAAAATCTAGTGCGATTGGAAAATTTTCATCATCGATTTTTTTATCTGTAATTACTTTAACAATATTTTCGTTATTTAAATTAGATTTATCTTGAATTTTAGAGGCTAGAGTTCCTATTTCTGGTTTATTTAATTTAATTAATTTATTTAAATGTTTTAAATCATCAATGTCTATATTGGGCTCATCTCCTTGAAGATTAATTACATAATCTATATCTTTTAAGTCTAATTTTTCAAAACATTCGAAAATTCTATCAGAGCCAGTTTTGTGTTTATTGCTTGTTAAGATTGCTTTTCCACCATTTAAATTAACATCGTCTACAATATCTTTGTCTTCTGTAGCAACATATACTTCTCCAATATCTGCATCTTTAGCTTTTTTAACAACATGAGAAATTATTGAAATCCCATTTATTTTTAAAAGTGGTTTTCCCGGCAACCTAGTGGCTGAAAGCCTTGAAGGTATTAAAATTACTGTTTTAGACATTATAATTATTGATAATTTATGCGTCCAAGAGACGCAAATTGTATAATCAAATATTTAAGCTTTTTAACATCTAACATGTTATATGGTTAAAATTAAATATTATAAATGAATTCTTTTGAAATAAACAAGATTATTACAGCAATTCTAGTAACAATATTAGTGGTTTTTGGTATTGGAAAAATATCAAATATAATTTTTGATAAAGATGATAAAAATATAGTTGCTTATAAAGTTGAAGCTCCCGAAGGATCCTCAGTGCAAGCTAAAACCTCTGAAAGTAGCCTCGATATAAATTCTTTATTAGCCATGGGAAGTATTGAACACGGTGAAAAGGTATTTAAAAAGTGTAAAGCCTGTCATAGCATCAAGCAAGGTGGTGGAAATAAAATTGGTCCAAAGCTTTGGAATGCAATGTTTAGACCAGTTGGAGCAATCACTGATTATAAATATTCAAAAGCTTTATCATCTTATGGAAAAGAATGGAGCTGGGAAGAAATGAATGGTTTTTTAATTAAACCTTCTTCATGGATAAAAGGTAATAAAATGGGATTTGCTGGACTTAAAAGTGAGAAAGACAGAGCTTCAGTAATTTTGTATTTAAATCAAAATGGTGACAACCCAAAACCATTACCGTAATTTTTCAAAACAATATAATAGTATACTTTTTTGAACATAAATTCTATTTAGTGCTTGTTGCCAAACCTTAGATTGTTTACCTAAAAAAACCTCATCAGAAACTTCTTTTCCTCTTGGCAAACAATGTAAAAAAATTGCATCTTTTTTTGCATAATTCATAATAGTTTTTGTTACTTTAAAATTCTTAAATTCTTTTAATTTTTTTTCTTTATTTACATTATCATTCATTGAAATCACTTTATCTGTAAATACAACATCACTTTCTTTTGCTGCTTTTATACAATCATTAAATATTTTAATTTTTCCATTATTACTTTTAGCCCATTTTAGTAAATTTTTATTTGGTTGATATTTTCTAGGACTTCCAATATTTAATTTAAAAGAAAATTTAACTGAGGCTTCAATTAAGCTATTAATTACATTGTTGTTAGCATCACCAATCCAACAAATAAGTAATTTTGAAATAGGCTTTTTTTTAATTTCTTCAATAGTAAAAATATCAGATAAAACTTGTGTTGGGTGTGAAGATGGACTTAACCCATTTATTATTGGGATAGTCATATATTTTCTAAATTCTTGTAATTTTTTATCACTATCTGTTCTAAGCATGAATGCATTTCCAAATGTAGATATAATTTTTGCCGTATCTGCTAAACTTTCACTACCTTTACCTAAATGAAGTTCATCAGACCGTAATGTAAGAGCACCTCCAGCAAGTTGCTTAATTGCAATATAAAAACTTAGTCTAGTTCTTAAGCTAGATTTTTCGAACATTTGAATTAATAATTTCCCTTTTAATGGATAATCTTTATCTGTATCTAAAGTATTATTGTTTCCTCTTATATTCTTTCTTTTTTTTGCATCTAATATTATTTTTTTTAATTCTTTGCTAGGAATATCTTTTAAATTTATAAAATGTTTCATTATCTTTTAAATTCCTTGCAAACATTTCTAATTATTTTTATTGCGAGATTTATTTCTGATTTTTTTACATTAAGCGGTGGTAATATTCTAACTACATTTTCTGCAGCTCTTATAGTAAGTAGCTTATCATCTTCTAGTTTTTGTATAAATTTTTTTTGATTATGAAAAAGTTGTAAACCGATTAATAGACCTGATCCTCTTACTTCTTTAATCAACGTAGGATAATCAGTTTTAATTTTATCTAATTCATTATAAAAATATTTTGATATTTTTTTTAAATTTTTAAGAAATCCTTTTTTTAAAATTTGATCTAGAACTGCATTTCCTACACTCATTGCTAGAGGATTTCCTCCAAAAGTTGAACCATGTGTGCCAGGTAGCAT
Source organism: uncultured Pelagibacteraceae bacterium (assembly GCA_902510635.1). Lineage (GTDB taxonomy): Bacteria > Pseudomonadota > Alphaproteobacteria > Pelagibacterales > Pelagibacteraceae > Pelagibacter. The sequence continues at coordinate 62,638 of CABXCB010000001.1, read as the reverse complement.
AGAAAGTGCTACTTTTTTTGTCATCAAAACTGCACCAATTGGAAATCCACCTCCAATTCCTTTAGCGATGGGGACTATATCAGGTTTTACTTTTGAATTTTCAAAAGCAAAAAAATTTCCACTTCTACCAATTCCACATTGCACTTCATCAAATATTAAAAGAATTTTTTTCTTATCACAAATTTTTCTTAATTCCCTCAGACACCAATCTGGTATTACCTTTATACCCCCTTCTCCCATTATAGGTTCAACCATTATTGCAGCTGTTTTATTAGTGATGGCTTTTTTTAAAGCTTTATGATCTCCAAACTTAAAATGATCAAATCCTTCAACTTTTGGACCAAAACCTTCTGTCATTTTCTTTGATCCACTAGCAAAAATTGCTGCTATGGTTCTTCCATGGAATGAATTTTTTATACATAAAATTCTATTTTTATTTGGTTTTCCTTTTGAATAAAAATATCTTCTTGCAACTTTTATTGCCGCTTCAGTTGCTTCTGCTCCTGAATTTTGGAAAATTACATAATCAGCAAAAGTTTTTTGAGTAAGTTTTTTGGCAAGTTTTTCTCCTTCTGGAATTATAAATGCATTTGATACATGCCAGAGTTTTTTTGCTTGTTTATTTATTGCTCTAATCAGATAAGGGTTAGCGTGTCCTAAAGAATTAACTGCAATACCTTGTACAAAATCTAAATATTTTTTTCCATTAGTGGAGTAAAGAAAACTTCCTTTACCTCTTCTAAATGCAATTTTTCTTCGATTATAATTTTTAGCTAAAGAACTCATTTTAATTAATTTATTATGATTTTATTTTATAACCTTTTTTATAAAGTTGATAAGCTATAAGCCAAGTCAATATTGAAAGGATGGTCAAATAAATCAAACCAAATTCAATTGATCCATCCATTTTGCCTATAAAAGAATATCTAAATCCATCTATCATATAAAAAAAAGGATTATAATTACTAAGAGTGTTTAAAAAGTTAGGCAATCTTTCAACAGAATAGAATGTCCCAGATAAAAATGATAAAGGAACAATTATAAAATTTGTTGCAGTTGCCATATGATCAAATTTATCTGCCCAAAGTCCAGCTATAAATCCAACAGCTCCCATTATAAAAGAACTTAAAAATAAATATACAAAAAATAATAGGTAATTCTTAATTTCTATTTCAATAAATAGTGAAAATATAATTACGGAGATTATAGAAATTATTAAAGCTCTTGTGACAGATGCCAATATAATTGCTATTGTTACTTCTGATGCTGACAAAGGAGCACCTATTAAATCAACAATATTTCCCATTATCTTTCCCATCAATAATGAAGAAGAAGAATGAGAAAATGCTTGCTGAACAATTTGCATTGCAATTAAACCAGGGGCTAAGAATTGAATGAATGGCACTCCCAAAACATTTGGTCTATCCCCACCTATTGCAAGAGATATTACTAACAAGAAAAGTATTGAAGTCACGATAGGCCCTACAATTGTTTGTCCAAAAACAGATAAAAACCTTAGTGTTTCTTTTAAATATAATGTGTAAGCACCTACCCAATTAACTCCAAATCTTCTTTGTCCAAATCGATATTTCTTCTCTGTTTCAACCATAAGAATGTATTCATAAACTTTTTTTTAAAATTTTGTTAAAAAAACAAAAAAAATGCTTGTTTTTATACAAATTATGTGTGTAACCTTATATTGTTATAAAGATATTAAGACATACAATATATAGTAATAAATGAGCTGGACAGAAGAAAAGGTTGAAAAATTAAAAGAGCTTTGGGGCAAAGGTAGTACCGCTAGTCAAATAGCCATGGTATTAGGTGGTGTTAGTAGAAATGCAGTAATAGGTAAGGCTCATAGATTAAACCTATCTACAAAAATAATTAAAAGAACCAAAACTAATTACATAAAACAGAAAAACTTCGATGATAAAAGCCTTCAAAGAAAAAGTAGAAAATCGAAATTCAGAACACTTCTACTGGATAAAAATTTTGAACCTTCAAAAAATTTAAGTTTAGAAGAACTTACTGAAAAAACATGTAAGTATATGGAAGGTCATCCTAATGAAATTTCATCGTCTTTTTGTGGAAGAAAAACAGTTGAAAAATTTTCTTACTGTCCTTTACATTTAATCGTTGTTTTTCAGCCAAGAAATAAAAAAGAAGATTTGTCAAATGAGGATGAAATTCCTCAGTTTATAGAAAAAAAAACTAAGTCGGCTTAAATAATATTTATTTAGAATATTCTCCACCCTTTTTCCACATGTAAGAATATTTTAATATCTCATCATCAAATTTAAGTTTTGCAACAAGATCTATATCAATATTTGATTTATTCACTCCAGAAAGAACATTATCATATTTTAAAAGTTTTAGTTGGTCCCTGGTAATTAATGGTCTAGGAAATTTTTCAAAAAAGAAAGCCATAATGTTAGCAATTAATAATGGAAATGGAATTAATATTCTTTTTTTATCAATTGATATTAATAATTTTTTAATTATTTCTTTAAATGAAATTTCTTCTGGACCAACACATTCAATAATTTTAGTAGAAATATTTTCCTCTATTATTTTTGAAATAATTTTACAAAAATCAGTAACGTGTATTGGACAAAATTTAGTCTCACCACTATAGTATAAAGGAAATATAGGTAATAAACTTAAAAGTGTCATTAAATTAGTTGTAAAATTATCATCAACTGAAAAAACTACCGAAGGTCTTAGAATTGTAAAGTTTGAGAAATTATTTATAATTTTTTTTTCTCCCTCTAGTTTACTTATTGCATATTTACTATCCAAAGCTTTTTCAATGCCTAAAGCTGATACATGAATTAATTTTTTTATTTTATATTTTTCACATTTTTGCGAAATCATTGATGGAAAGTTAATATGAATATTTTTAAAGGTATTGTTATTTTTTTCAAAAAGTATTCCAACAAGATTTATACATATATCTTTATTTTCAAATAAATGATCTAATTCATCCTCTTTAAAAATATTTGCTTCTACTACTTCCACATATCCAGGATTACCCTGTGTTTTTAGTATTATTCCTTTTTGGTGTAAATTTCTGGTAACCACTGTAACTAAATGATTTGTTTTTGTTAACCTTCTTATTAAATGACGCCCAATTTGGCCTGAACCACCAAAGATCAATACTTTTTTCATAATCAAAAAATAGACATTATTGTTATGTCTTTATATATATAAAATAAAAAAGAATAACATATATATAAATTTAAAATGAACAACATCAAAATTTTTGAAAATGATTTGCCATCAGAAATTGACTTATCCAACGAAAAGGTAATAGGGATTGACAATGAAGCTCTTGGATTAGTTTTGGGAAGAGATCCTCTAACTTTAGTTCAATTAGGTCTTGAATCAAAACAATTCTACTTAATTAAATTAAACAGAAAAACATATGAAGCACCAAACTTAATAAAAGCTTTATCAAACAATTCAACCCAATTTATAATGCACTATGCAAGACAAGATCTATTATGGTTAAAGTATCACTTAAAAGTAGAGCCAAAAAATATTTTTTGTACGAAAGTTGCTTCAAAATTAGCTAGAACTGCTTCTTCTATGCATGGTTATAAAGATTTAGTTAAAGAATTGTGTGGTAAAGATATTTCAAAAAAAGAACAACAAAGTGACTGGGGAAACCCAAATCTTACTACAAAACAAATTAGTTATGCGGCACAAGATACTGAATACTTATTTGATATAAAAGAAAAACTAAGCAAAATGTTAATTAGGGAAAAAAGATTTGAACTTTTTGAAAAATGTATGAAGGTTATACCTGTTATTGTGGATATGGAAATATCTGGATTTAAAACAACAATATTTGAACATTAAATAAATAGAATGAAAAAAAAAAATTTTATACCTGTTGCCAAAGAAGTAATAGATACAGAAATAAAATCTTTGCAAAAATTAAAGTCAAGCCTTAATCAATCTTTCAATAAAGTAGTAGAAGCTATAATTAATTGCAAGAGTGGTAAAGTTGTAATTTCTGGAATTGGAAAATCAGGAATTATTGGAAAAAAAATATCTTCAACTTTAGCTTCTGTAGGTATTCCATCATTTTATGTCGATGCATCTTCATGCTCTCATGGAGATCTAGGTAAAATTAGTTCAAACGATGTTCTGATTTTAATAAGTTTTAGCGGTGAAAGTTCAGAATTAAAAAATATTATTCAATATGCTAATAGAAATAAAAAAATAACTTTAATTGGAATAGTTTCAAAAAAAAATTCTCTTTTATATAAATCTTCAGACCTAAAACTACTTATTCCAAATGTTATAGAGGCTGGACCAGGCAATATTGTTCCAACATCATCAACAATAATTCAACTTAGTATTGGTGATGCTTTAGCTATTGCAACTATGAATTATAGAAAATTTGGAAAACTAGATTTTAAAAAATTTCATCCAAGTGGAAGTTTAGGTGCAAAATTAAAAACTGCTGAAGATTTAATGATTAAAAATAAAAAGATACCTTTTATAAGTCAAAACTTAGATATGAATAATGCTCTTAAAATAATGAGGAAGTCAAATATTGGTGTAATAATTGTTAGAGATAAAAAAAATAAAACAGTAGGAATTATCTCAGACGGAGATATTAAAAGAATAAAGGATAAAAATACTGATTTTAAAAAATTAGTTGCAAAAAAAGTTATGACGTCAAATCCTATAAGTATTAAAAAAGATGTTTTAGCAGCTCAAGCTTTATCGATAATGAATTCAAAAAAAATTACTTGTCTATGCGTTCATAATCAAAAAAACATAAATAAAACAATTGGAATTTTAAACATTCACAGTATATTAAACTCAAATATTCAGTGAATGAATACAAAAACAATACTTCAGTTAATTATTTTTTTTACAATTATTATATTTTTGTTTTTATTTTTAAAAAACACTTTTTATCTAAACAAAAGTCAAATTATTGAAATTTCAGAGAGTGAGCAGGAATTATTTGAAGAAACTAGTGATAGCTCAAATAAAAATAAAAAGAATTTTATTCAAAACTTAAATTATTCTACAGTTGATAGTAATGGAAATCATTTTAATTTAAATGCTGAATTTGGAGAAGAAAGTGAAGAGGATGTAAATATCTTAATTTTAAAAAATGTGGTGGGGAAAATAAAAGTAAAAGACAAATCAGAAATTATAATAAAATCAGACTATGCAAAATACAACTCTAGTTCATTTGACACTGAATTTTATCAAAATGTATTGGGTCTTTATGAGGAAAAAAAATTTTACTCAGATAATTTAGATTTATTATTTAAAAATAATAAAGCTATAATATATAATAATATTAAATATTTTGATAATAAAATTGAATCAACTGCTGATGAGATTGAATTTGATATAATCAAAGGAGATATAGCAATAAAAATGTTTAATAAAAAGGAAAAAATAAAAATTTTACAAAAGTAAACAATGGGAATAATTAAAAAATTTAGAATAACTACTTTTAAAAAAGAAGTTAACAAAATTAGATTAAAAAAAGTTTCTTTATCCTTTCATAAAAGACAAATTTTAGATGATATTTCTTTAAATATTAGGGAAGGTGAAATTTGTGGTTTGCTAGGGCCTAATGGTGTTGGTAAATCAACTTTATTTAATATTATTCTTGGTCTCATAAAACCAAATTATGGAAATGTATTTATTAATGACACAGATGTTACCAACCTACCAATTTATAAAAGAGCAATTGACTTTAGTTTAAGTGTAGTTCCACAATCTGGTGGTGTCTTTTCAAACTTAACTAGTTTAGAAAATTTAAAAGCTATAAGTGAAATTGTTATTAAAAAAAAAAATGAAAGAATTTTCAAAATTGAAAAAATGATTTCAAAATTTGAATTAGACCCAGTTAAAAATATAAAAGCAAAATATTTATCTGGAGGTCAAAGAAAAAAAGTAAGTATTGCAATGTCTTTAATGTCTGATCCAAAAATAATACTGATGGATGAACCTTTTCAAGGTCTCGACATCATGTCTACAAGGGACCTTCAAGAAACAATTGTAAACTTGCAAACTGAAGATATAAAAAGATCATGTATAATTTCAGATCATGCAGCACGTGATTTATTAGCAATAAGTGATAGAGCAATTATTTTGGCAAATAAGAAAATTGTTGCAGAAGGAACTCCCTCTGAGCTATTAAATGATATAAACGCAAAAAATGTTTACTTTGGTGACTCATTCAAAATAAATTAGTTTTTAATGCCTAATCATATTTTTATAAATAGTAAAATTAATTCTTATAAAAAAAAAATTGAAGTAACTTCTGATAAAAGTATATCTATTAGATGTGTTTTATTGGCTTCTATTGCTGCAGGAATTTCCAGAATATCTAACCTTTTAGAATCTGAAGATGTTTTAAATTCTTTAAAAGCAATAAAAAAACTAGGTATAGATTATAAAAAAATAAAAAATATATATGAAATTAGAGGTCTTGGATTAAATGGGTACAATCCTAAAAAAAACACAATTGTTAACGCAGGAAACTCAGGAACACTTGCTCGTTGTATAATAGGGATTTGTGCAAAAATAAAAAATAAAATCAAAATAGTTGGTGATAAAAGTTTATCTAAAAGAGATTTTTCAAGAGTAACTGAACCTCTAAAAAATTTTGGATTAAAAATTAAATCTAAAAATGGCTTTTTGCCAGTTCAAATACAAGGATCGAATTTTTTAAGACCAAAAAATTTTTTAGAGAATAAAGGAAGCGCACAAATAAAGACAAGTATAATTTTTTGTGCACTAAACACACCAGGTACTACAGTTATAAAGGCAAAAAAATCAAGAAATCATACTGAGTTATTATTAAAGAATTTAAAACTTCCTATAAAAGTTAAATCTAAAAGTAATTATGATATTATTCAAATTAAAGGTTTAAATCAATTTAAAGGATTTAATTATGATGTGCCAGGAGATATAAGTTCAGCATCATTTTTTATCGTTTTAACTCTACTTGCAAAAAAATCAAAATTACTAATTAAAAAAGTGAATGTAAATAAAACTAGACTTGGAATAATAAAAATTCTTAATATGATGAATGCAAAAATTAATCTAAAAAATAAAAGATTATATAAAGGAGAAGAAATAGCAGATATTTATGTTAAAAGTATAAATAATTTTAAATCAATTAATTGTCCATCAGCTCTAAATAGTTCTGCAATAGATGAACTTATCCTTATCATATGTTTAATTGCAGCTAAAGCAAAGGGAGTTTCTACATTCAAAAAACTTGGTGAGCTTAATAAAAAAGAGTCAAAAAGGCTCGATATAGCAATAAGATTTTTAAAAATGATTGGAATTAAAACAATAAGAAAAAAAGATAATATTAAAGTCTACGGAAATCCAAAACTAAACTTAAAAGGAAAATATGACGTTAAACATTTTTTAAAAGACCATCGAATATTTATGATGAGCACAATTGCAGCTTTAACACTAGGTGGAGAATGGAAGATACATGATAAAAACTCCATCAAAACTTCATTTCCTAAATTTTTAAATATTTTAAATAATCTTGGAGCAAAGATAAGTTAAAAAAAGATCTAATTAATACAAAAATCTAAAAAAAAATTAATTATAAAAAATACTCAAAAACTCATGAAAAGAGACGGTTCCAACCTGGAAATCCCTAAAAAACTCTTAAAATTACTACAAAACAAAAGATTCAATCTTGATTAATACCACCAAATTAAGTAAGAAAGCGTGCTTTAGAAAAATAAAAGTAATTAAGGATAAAAAATTAAATATTTGATGGAAATTTATAAAGAACTAAATTCTCAAGAATCAAAAGAGTTTGAAAACCTATTAAATTCACAATTATCAAAGACCAAAATAGAAGAAGGCAAAGTCATTGATGGTACAGTAACAAAAATAACAAATAAATATATTTTTCTATTTGTTGATGGTTTGAAATCTGAGCCTATTCTTGATGTAAATGAATTAAAAACTTTAAATATTGTCGATAAAATAAGCGAGGGTTCAAAAATCCCTGTTCTTCTTGAAAAAATAGAAGATAAAAATGGTGAAGTAATTGTTTCAGCTACAAAAGCTCAAAAAATTAAAGGTTGGAATCAACTAGAAAAAGCTTATGAAAAAAATGAACCAATAACTGGTAAAATTGTTTCAAAATGTAAAGGTGGGGTAGTTTGCGAACATATTGATAGTGGTTCATTACTTTTTATGCCCGGAAGTCAAATTAGTGAAAAACCTTTAAAAGATATTTCTCATTTAATGAATGAACCAATGAAACTAGCTATTATTAAACTGGATAAAATTAGAGGTAACGCCTGTGTTTCAAGAAGACAAATTGTTTCAATAAGTAAAAAAGAAGATAGAGCAAAAATAATAGGAAAATATAAAGTCGGTGATGTTTTAGAAGACTGTGTATGCAAAAGTATAACTTCTTTTGGAGCATTTTTTGAGGTCAATGGTGGGGAACTAGATACTTTAACTCACTTACAAGAGCTAAGTTATTCAAGAATAAATTCAGCTGATGAAATTCTTGAAGTAGGTAAAAAATATCGACTTAAGATAATTGCAATTGATATAGAAAAAATGCAAATTTCAACTTCTATTAAAGCACTTTCGCCTGATCCGTTTGATAATATGGCAGAATTTGTTGTTGGAAAAGATTATATTGGAATTGTTAAAAAAATATTAGATTATGGAATTTTTGTTGAACTAAAAAGTGGGTTGTCTGCTCTATGTCATCAATCTGAAATTTCATATTTAAAAAAAAATATTAATCCAAAAACATTTGCGAAGGTTAACGATAAAATCAAGATAAGAATCACAGATATTGATTTAGAAAAACGTAGAATTGCAGTAAGCCACAAATTAACTATTGAAAACCCATGGGAAAAATTTAAAAAAGAAATAGAAATTGGCTCATTATTAAGTGGAGAAATAGTTGGCACAAATGATTATGCTTTATTTGTTAAGCTTGAAAAATATTTAATTGAAGCTTTCTTACATTCAAATGATCTTTCATATTTATCTAATCCAGAAGAAGAAATTAAAAAATTTAAGAAGGGTGATAAATTAGAGAAATTAAAAATTTTAGAAATTGATCCTGAGAATCAAAAAATAAGAGTTAGCTTAAGAGAAGCTATTTCAAAAGATCCATTTAAATTCTATGATAATTATAAAGAGGGAGATGTATTAACTTGCAAAGTTGTATCAATAGAAAACAAAGGCTTATCAGTTAAACCCGAGGGGTGTGAAATTGAGACATTTATAAAAAAATCTCAATTGGCAATTTCACCCTCAGACCAGAGACCTGGAAGATGGACTCAGGGTGATAGGATTGACTGTCTTCTAGAAAAGAAAAGTAAAAAATTGATTTCACTATCTATAAGAGCATTGGATGAAAAATTAAATGCTGATGCATTAGAAAAATATGGGGATTCAGGATCAGGTAAATCACTTCCATTTGCATCACTTTCTGATAAAATAGATAAAAAGAAAAATTCTGAATAAATAAAATATTGCCAGTCGCTAAATCAGACTTAATCAAAAAACTAGCAGATGCATATCCAGGCTTTATTCGCTCTGATTTAACACGTTTAGTAGACATACTATTATTTGAGATTCAAGGATCTTTAAAAAGAAATGAATCAGTTGAATTTCGTGGAGCATTCTCTTTAAGACCTAGATTACAAAAAGCTAGAATTTCTAGAAATCCAAGAACTAATCAAAAAGTGGATACTCCAGAAAAAAAAACTTTATTATTTAGAATGTCAAAAGAGTGGTCAAAAAAAATAAATGAAAAATAATAAAATTTTCGTAGCTTGTGATACAAATAAAATTGCCATAGCAAAAAAAATAATCAAACTTACTAACACAAAAAAATTAAAAATTGGTTATAAGTTTGGGTTAGAATTTTTAAATTCAAAAAATGGAAGACTATTTATATCTAAAATAAGAAATAAAATAATATTTGCTGATCTAAAACTTAATGATATTCCAAACACATGTGCTTCCACCATCAATGCTATAAAAGATTTAAATATAAATTATTTAACTATACACATTAGCTCCGGTATTGAAGCTTTAAGGGCAGTTAAAAAAATATCTGGTAAAATTAAAATAGTAGGGGTAACTACACTAACTTCTTTAAATAATAAAAATCTCAAAGAAATTGGTTATAAAATGAAACTTAAAAGTTTGGTAGTTCACCAAGCAAAACTTGCAAAAAAAGCAAATTTGGATGGTTTAGTTTGTGGTGCTCAAGAAGTTAAAAAAATTAGGAAAATTTTTAAAAAAGAAATAATAACTCCTGGCATAAGACTAGATAATAAAGTCGATGATCAAAAAAGAGTGACAAGACCATATGACGCTTTTGAAAATGGAAGTGATTGGCTTGTAATTGGCAGATCAGTTACAAAAGGAAATATTAAAAAAAATTTAGAAAAATTAATAGATCATCTTAACAAATAATGGATGCAAAAATTTGTGGAATTAAAGACTCTAAAACTCTAAATTATATCATAAATCATGATAATCCACCTAAATTTATTGGCTTCATAACTGATTACAGAAAATCAGGAAGGTTCATTGAATTTAATAATCTTAAAAAATTAATTAATATAGACAAAAAAAAAACAAATTTTGTTTCAGTTCTTGTAAATCCAGAAAATGAAACTTTAGAAAAGATAAAAGATTTAAATTTCGATTATTATCAATTATATGATGTAAGCCCAGAAAAAACTAAAACTATAAAAGAAAAATATAAAGTAAAAATTATTACTGCTCTTACAATAGATAGTAAAAAAGATGTAGAGATGTATAAAGAATATGAACACTTTTCTGAAATAATTTTATTTGATAGCAAAGGATATGAAAAATCATTTGGATTTGACCATCAGTTACTAAATAATGTATCTACTTCAGCATATAAAATGCTTGCAGGCAATATACAGTATAATGATAAGCTTGATAAATATTCTAAAATAACAGATATTATTGACATCTCTGGAAGCCTAGAAACTTCAGGAGAGAAGGACATTTCAAAAATAAAAATTTTTTTAGAAAATATTAATAAAATTAAAAATGAAAATTAAAAAAAATACCCCTTTAATTGATCAGCATGATAAATTTGGTTTTTGGGGAGGAAAATTTGGTGGTAATTTCATTCCTGAAACCTTAAAAAAACCAGTAGAAGATCTTGAAATATTATTCAAAAAATTAAGAAAAAATAAAAAATTTATTAAAGAAAGAGATTATTATTTTAAAAATTGGCTTGGCTCTCCCACTCGTTTCATTAAACTTCATAACTTAACAAACTATTTAGGTGGTGCTCAAATATGGGCAAAAGTTGTTTCTGATTTAAATGGAGGGGCTCATAAATCTCTAAATGCAACTGTTCATTGCCTTATAGCAAAAAGGTCTGGAAAAAAATCTGTATGTGGTGATACCGGGGCTGGGTATGCAGGGAAAATGTTAAGCATGGCTGCAAAAAAATTTGGCTTAAAATGTAAAATATTTATGGGAGCAAAAGATATTAAAAGACAAAAACCTAATTGTGATGCTATGAAAAAAAATGGAGCAGAAATAGTTCCAGTTTATACTGGTAGCCAAACACTTGTAGATGCTGTTAGTGAATGCATGAGATATTGGGTCTCAAATTGTGATACCACTCATATGTGTGTTGGTTCTACTGTGGGGCCCAATATTTTTGTTAAAATTTGTGGATGGAGTACATCACAAATTTCTAGAGAACTTTCTGTACAAATAAAAAAAGAATTTGGAAGAATTCCAAAAAAAGTAAAACTTTTAAACTGTGTTGGGGGAGGATCATCAAGCTTTGGTTTTTGGAATGAATTTATGCATTATAATAAAAAACAAGTTGAGTTTATTGGCATTGAAGCTGGAGGCCCAAAAAAAAGTAAAAGGCATGCCGCTCCTTTAACATATGGTTCAAAAATAGGAATTCTTCATGGGGCAGCTCAATATGTAAACCAAAATTTTGAAGGTCAAATAGAAGAAACAGAATCAATTAGTGCTGGATTAGATTATCCTGGAGTTTCTCCACTTCATTGTTTCTTAAAGGATACAAAAAGAGCAAGATATACAGCTGCTACTGATGAGGAAGCTTTAAGTGCATATAAGTTAGTTACTAAACACGAAAATTTAAGTCCTAGCTTAGAACCAAGTCATGCCTTTGCGGAAGCAATAAAATTAGCTCCTAAATTAAGCAAGGATACAATTATAATTGTAAATTCATGTGGTGATGCACATAAAGATCGAGATATTTTAAAACAAAGATTAGGAAAATTTTGATGACTATATCTCAAATTAGTTTAACTTTTAAAAATTGCAAAAAAGAAAAAAGACCAGCTCTAATAACTTTTACTGTAGCTGGTGATAATACCAAAAAAAATTCATTAAAAATATTAAATTCAATTGCAAAGAATGCTGATATTCTGGAACTTTCATTTTTACACAATTGCCCTATAGCAGATGGAGGTCAAATCCAAAATAGTACTTATAGATCACTAAGTAATGGAACTACTTTAAAGGATACTTTTCAAATTGCTAAAAAATTTAAAAATAAAAATCCTAAAAAACCCTTAATATTAATGGGTTATTATAATTTGATTTATCAGAACGGTGAAAATAATTTTTTAAAAAACTGTAAATTATCTAAAGTCGATGGACTAATTGTTGTTGATTTACCATGGCCAGAAAATAAAAAATTTGCAAAAAAATGCAAAAAAAAATCGATTAACTTTGTTCAACTTTTATCACCGACAACATCTAAAGAAAGAATGAAAAAAATTATAAAAGACTCGCATGACATGATTTACTACATCAGTATGTTATCAACCACAGGTGGAAAGTTAAAAGTTTCGCCTAAAAAAATTTTAGAAAATTTTAATAAAATTAAAAAAATAAATAAAAATAAAAATTGTGTAATAGGATTTGGAATTACAAATAAATCGATTAAATCTTTCAAAAATTCAGATGGAGTTGTTGTTGGAAGTGAAATTTGCAAAGAAATTACTAGAAGTTTGAATAATAGACAAAATCCTGTCACAAATGTAAGTAAAGTAGTAACAAGACTAAAAAATAAAATTTTATGAATTGGCTAACAAAAATAAAAACTTTTGGTGATAAAATAAAAAGAAATTTACAAAAAAAATTTCCAACAAAAGAAGAAATTGCAAATTCAGATTGGACAAGTTGTTGTAAAGGTCCAGTTCTAAAAAAAGATTTAGAAGAAAATTTATGGGTTTGTAATTCATGTGGCAAGCACCATAGAATAAGCTGTAAACAAAGATTTGATATCTTTTTTGGAAAAAATAGATATGAAATTCTTGAAACACCTATTCCAGCAGAAGATCCTTTGAACTGGAAAGATACAAAAACTTATAAAGAAAGATTAATCCAAGCTAGAAAAAAAACTGGACAAAATTGTGCTGTGATGATTGCTAAAGGTCAAATTAATGGAATTCAAATTACAGTAGGTTCAATTAATTTTGATTTCATAGGAGGATCTGTGGGTGCTGCAGAGGGAGAAGCTATCATCTATGGAGTACAACATGCAATAGACAACAAAACTCCTTATATATTTTTTCCGTGTGGTGGAGGTCAAAGAATGTTTGAGAGTCCAATTGCTTTAGCAAATATGACGAGAACTACACTTGCAATAAATGAACTAAAAAAAAATAACCTTCCCTATATTGTCTGTTTTACAGACCCAACAGCGGGAGGAATAACAGCATCTTTTGCTATGTTAGGAGATGTTCACTTTGCTGAAAGCGGTTGTTTAATAGCTTTTGCCGGAAAAAGAATCATTCAAGCTACAATAAAAGAGGAATTGAGTGCAGATTTCCAAACAGCCGAATTTGTTGAGAAACATGGTTTTGTAGACAAAGTAGTAAATAGAAAAGATTTAACAAATGAAGTAGGAAAATTACTTGAAATATTGCTAAAGAAAAATTCTGAGGTAAATTCAGTATTATCAAATGAAACTTCAACAAATATTGAACAATCTACAAAAGCTGCATCCTAAAGAAATAGATTTAAGTTTAGATCGAATTAAAAAACTCTGTAAAAAACTTGGAAATCCTCAAGATAATTTACAATATATATCTGTAGTTGGAACAAATGGAAAATATTCTACAATTCAAGCAATTAGAGCAATACTAAAAGATGCTAATATAAATTGTAATATTTACACAAGTCCACATATACAAAAAATTAATGAAAGATTTATATATGATGATGAGGAAGTTTCTGATGAAAATCTTGTAAAATTATTAACTGAAGTAGAAGATATTAATGCAGGTGAGCCCATTACTTATTTTGAAATATTAACAGCTGCCTATTTTTATAATGCCAGAAACTTCAAAAATAATATTAACTTACTCGAGAGTGGTTTATTTCATAGAGCAGATGCATGTTCTATAATTAAATCAAATTTTGCCAGTGTTGTTACTGCTATTGGTTTAGATCACCTAGACTGGCTACCAAAAAATAAACAAACAATAGATCAAATAATATTTGAAAAAACTTCATCTTTATTAGATTCAAAAATTATTGTCTCAAAACAAAGCTCAAATGACACTTTAAACAAAATAGCAAATTCAATTGAGAAAAATTCTTCAAAAAAAATAATTTTTGGTAATGATTTTAACTACTCTTTAAACGAAAATGGATTTTTTTATTATGAAGATAAATATGGAGGTATTAAACTTCCACTACCAAATTTGGAGGGTGAATTCCAAATATCAAATATCTCAACAGCCATAGCAACTATAAGAAATATAGAAGAAATAAATATTTCTGATCAAAATATTATAAATGGAATAAAAAAAATTAAGAGTATCGCAAGATTTTCAGAGATAAAAAATGGAAAATTAAAAGATCTGGCAAAAAAAAATAAAATTTATATTGATGGATCGCACAACCCTCTCGGAGCTAGTGTTTTAAGTAAACATTTAAATTCATTAGAATGTAATAAACATATAATTTTAGGAATGATGGGTAATAAAAATCATGTCGAATATATAAATTATTTTAAAGATAAAATATCTTCATTAACAACTATAGATATTCCAAACCAACCTAATGCTATTAATGGTGAAGACTTAATGAAAAAATTTAAAAATTTAAAAAATGTTAACTACAAAAAATCAATTAAGGAAGCAATCAGTTCAATAGATTTAAAGGATAATGATATAATTATTATTACTGGATCTTTATATCTTGCTGGAGAAGTTTTAAATTTAAATTAAATATTTTCTTTTATCCAAGCAACAATATTTGATTTTGTAGTTGCTCCAACTTTGGTAGCTTTTAACTCACCGCCTGAAAAAAGAAGCATGGTAGGAATTCCACGAATTCCATATTTCGTTCCAGAGTTAACTTCAGAATCTATATTTAATTTAGCAATTGTAACTTGGTCGGACATTTCTTCGGATATTTCTTCTAAAGTGGGTGCAATTTGCTTACAAGGCCCACACCATTCAGCCCAAAAATCAACTACTATTGGTTTTGATGATTTCAATACCTCTTGATCAAAGTTGTCGTCAGTAACATTTACAGTAGCCATATGTTTTATATATAAATATAAAAACTTTAATCAAGACTAAAAAAGGATTTTTTTAAATTATCCACACTAAGAATTTTCATATTTTTTTTGTATTGACATTACGTGGGAATTAAGTTCGTCCAAAAATTTTAATTTTTCTTGGTCGTTTTCATTTGAATATTTATCTCTAAGTGTGTCAATTTCGTTGTAGCATGCAGAAACTGTCCACCATTTTTCAAATTTTTCACTTAAAATTCTTTTAGAAATAGATCTTTTTATCGATTTAAACATATCTGGTGGTAATATTTCTGGTGCTTCTTGATAAATTATTTTTTTACCAAAACCTACAAGTCTTTCATCATCAAATTTGTCTAATAATTTCAATTTATCTTGCCAAGATGCAGCGTGCCACGCTGGAAAAAGTGCGGTATCTTTATTTGACGTAAATTTATTATAAATACTTTCTTCTGCATATATATCTTCTTGTGATTTTGATTGTTCTTTTTCTTCTGCCATTTCTCTAAGTGCAGTAAGTATATTTTGTGAAAATTTTTCATTATCTCTAACTAATTTTGCTCTTTTTTTAATTAAACTTAGATCCATTACATTGTAGGGCTCAACCTTCATTGCATATTCTGCATGAAGTATAATAGGAGCTTTATTTGATCTAATAGTTCTTAAAAATTTAGGAGACTTTTTCATCTCTACTTTTAATTCATTAATGGACATATTTAAAATTGGCTCAATATCAACTCGAAGATCGACAGCCTGTCCCCAATTATAAATTGGATGAATACAGTGTTTTGGATGTAGAGGGGCACATAGATATAATCTTGATTTTCCATAAAAATATTCGTTTAAACTAAATATTTCTTCTTTTTTAAAAATTGTTTCGGTATCTAATTTATTTGCAGTTCTTAAAAACATATCCCAAGTACTTGGTTGTTTTTTTTTAATAATACTTAAAATTTTTGCAGTTAAAGTGGCATCTGTTAATGCACTGTGAGCATCGCTCGAATCTAAACCTTGCATTCTTGAAAGTGATTCAAGTTTAAATACTGGATTATTCTTTTCATTTATTTCCGTTTCTAAAACAGAAGTATCTACTGCGTAAGCAGCTCTTGCAATATTAATGCCATCGTGTCTTTTATTTGGAGATGCATTAGTAATATAGGGGTATCTTATACCTTTAAAGAACTCCTTTCTAATCATTTCATCATCAAAGCCTATATTTGACCAGCCCAGGAAGATTGCTGGACTCCATTTTTTGAATGTTTTTTCAACTTCACCAAGCATTTGATAATGACTTAAATTCCCTTGAGTTAATTGCTTGATACTTGTTTTATTAACAATTAATGCCATTGCTTGAGGAATCTCACCTTCTGGTAAAGTACATCTAAAATTAAATCTATCTAATTCTTTAAAGTTTTCATCGACTAGTATTCCGCCAATTTCAATTATACTTCCGAAATCAGTGCTAGCGCTTGATGACTCGATATCCCATACAGCTAAATTCATTTTTTCTTCTCAATCTTTTCAACTTCATCAAGATCAAGATTCATAATTTTTTCAGATCTATTAATGACTTTGTTTACTGATATATTAAGTTGTCTAAACTCCTCAGTAATTTTTTCTTGTTTTGAACCAATACTTGAAAATCTTTCTGTTAATCTTTTTACATCTTCTCCTAAAACTCCAACTTCTAGTTGAAGAAATTTAGCCAGTCTACTCATTTCCTTATTTTGCATAATTAATTTATAATTTCTTAAGTGAGAAAACAAAGTATCAGGATCCACCATAATCACATTTTTAACTCTAGCTTGTTTTACAAAGTTTCTTTCACTTTTTTGAATTGCCTCAAAAACTCCAGAAGATCCAATGAACATGTAAGCTATAGGTGATGTTTCACCTTCATTTATGTATTGAGAAACCTTATTAATATGGTTTGTAATATCTTGTGCAAAATCTTTAGCAAATTGTTTTTTTTGAGTTTCATCATTGGTTTCACTCATTTTTTTATAATTTTCCCAAGAAAATTTTGAATCTATTGGTATTGATTGATCAGAAGATCCGAGTGTTAATAAACAGTCCACTCTACTTCCATTTTCGAATGTATACTGAAATTTATAATGTTGCTTGGCCATTGTATCTGAAACAAGGTCTTCTAAATATTCCTCACCTAGTCTTCCACGTTCAGTTTTATTACTAAAAAGATTTTTAAAATCAACCACCTCATTTGCTAATTTTCCAATCTGCTCCTGAGCTTTTTGAACAGTTGAAACTCTCTCTTTAATAGATACAAAGTCTTCTTTGAGTGAAGTGTTTTGAGTATTTATTGTCTCTAAAATCTTCTCCTTGACTTCATTTAGATCTTTTTTTCTTTCACGTTCTTGATCTAGTATAGATTTAATTTCATCTCCATTGTTATTTTTTTGATCAATTCTTTTAAAAATTAGCCACATAAAAGCAGCTAAAACTAAACCTATACAAATAATAATATATTCTAACATTTTCTAAGTCTTATAAATAAAAGATGTTGTCATGAGTGAAAGCTTAGAAATGATTAGTCAAAAAACTAAACTTACCGCGTCTAAACAAGTAGCTTTAATTTAGTAATTCTATTCATAAACATTAAATTTTAAATGTCAAGATAAGTTATTTATATCATTAAATTTTTTCAATCTACCAAGAAATAAATTTTGATACATGAGCAATTCTGATCCTTCAATTTTAAAATCTTGAAATAAATTATCTACCGTACATAATAATATTACTCCTGAAGTAATATTTGTTTTGTAGACAACATTGTGTGCTAAAGTATATGCGCCTAATTGTAAAAAATAATCTTGAATATAATCAACTTTTTTTGGTTTATTTGCTTGTTTAAAATCTATAATGGCTTCTTTTCCTAAATAAATACCCACTAAGTCAGCTGTGCCACCATATTTCTGTGGATAACGTAAAGTTGTTTCCATTCCAAATATTTCTTCTAATTTTCCTTTAATGCCTTTGTCTATTATTTCTTTAGCCATATTTTTATATTGTTCATTACTTTCAAAAAAACTCTCATTAATTCGTCCTCTTAAAAAATCTTCTATATAAGAATGCATTGATGTACCTCTACTAGATGCTTCAGTTTTAATTTTATTAGCTTCTTTGTAACCTACCCGTTGTTTCCAATTTTCTAATGCTGCTTTGTCTTCCTCTGATTTGGTTGCTTGTAAAATAGAGGTAACACTTGGTAATTTTTCATCATCAAATAAATACTTTCTCATGCCGTTTTCAATAGATCTTGATGATTTTGGATAGTTAAATTTATTATTCCAAATCATTTTAAATATTCGAAAGTAATTTTAACAGTTTTTTGATTCCGTTCTTATTAGCACTTAATTTGGAAACCATCATAGAAGCTTGCGATTTCAAGATCTCTCCATCTCTCAATACCCTTAGATTATTAGCTTTTAATGTTGCTCCAGTGCTAGTTATATCAGATATTATTTCTGCAGTACCCGTGAATGGTGCTACTTCTGTGCTTCCTAAACTTTTTACAAGTTGAAATTGAGTTACACCTTTTGAATATAAAAATTCCCTTGTTAAATTAGGATATTTTGTTGCAACTCTTAAAAGTTTTTTTTTCTTTTTTTTAAATTCATCTGCAACCTCATCTAAATCTAGTAAAGTTTGTACATCTATCCACAGGTCAGGTATCGCAAGAACAAGGTTTGCTTTACCAAATTCATATTTTTTTATAACTTTAATTTTATTTTGAATATTTATTTCACTTTCCTTTAGTAAATCTATACCAGAAAAACCAACATCAATATTTCCTAAAGATAATTGTTCAATACATTCCCTAGCATGTAGATATATAATTTTTACATCAGATTTTTTTATATAGCCAAATAAGTCTCTTTCTCCTCTTTCAGAGTAAATTCTTAACTTTTTTGTCTTAAAAATATTTAAAGTATCTTTCTTCAATCTGCCCTTGGATGGTATCCCAATATTTATAGTGTTCTTATTCATAGACATTCATATTTACTGCTGCTCCAGCTGCTGAAACTTTTCTGAAACCTAAGTTGCTTGTTAATTCATCGTATCTTCCACCTGAAATAAAATTTTTTATTTTTTGGCCTTTTTGAACTTCTATAGAAAAAATCATCGAACTATAAAATTCTACATCCCTTCCACTTGATGCAGAAAATTCTACTCTTAAATTTTTGTTATTTATTTTATTGAATGGAAAAAACTCTTTACCAACAAAAATATTAAGTCCATATTTTTGAAAAAATTTATTCAATACACCAGGTGCATTTTTCAATTCACATTTTATTTTTAAAAATTCTTTAATAATTTTTGTATTAATTTTACCTGAAGAAGATCTTCTAGGATCCTTTATCTTCATATCAAAGCGATCTAATATTTCTTTATAACTTCTTCCTGCAACCTCTTTTGAATTTTTAAGTTTTCTCATTTTTAAATATCTTGATTTATCAGTTTCTACAAAAATAGGATCAATATCTAAGTTTGTTTCTAATCTTTTTAAAAGTTCATTAAAATAACTTTCGTTCCAATAATATCTTTTTAATCTGTTTTTCCATCTTCTTGGAATATCAAGCTTATTAATTAGAAGATTAAATAATTCAACATTTCCAATTTTTAAAACTGCTTTTTTAAAACCACTACTTTTTAAAATATTTATTGACGTATCTATAATTTCTCTATCTTCCGATTGTTTATTTTTTGAACCTAATATTTCAAAACCAATTTGATTTTTAATTATAGATTCTTGTTTTTTATAAGTTTTTCTAAATGCTTCACCACTATAAAAAACTTTTTGTTTTTTATTTGATTTCTTCTGAACAAATTTTAAAACAGAAGAAATTGTTAGATCTGGCCTAAGACACAACTCTTTTCCGTTAAGATCGTAAAATGAAAATAATAATCTTTTAAAATTTTCCCCTGATCTTCGCAAAATATATTTTGTTTCCAGTACTGGATCTAATTCAATATTTTTAAAACCTTTAGACTTTATTAATCTAAGGATTTTTTCAGATAAGTTTTTTGATTTCATTAACTAAATTTTCTTTTTTAACTGTCTTTTGATTATTATCTCCTTTAATGCCTAGAAGATTTTTTAGAGTAACTGTATTTTCTTTAAATTCATTCTCGCCACAAATAACAGCTACAGGACACTCTCTTTTATTTGCATAAGTTAATTGTTTTCCAAGATTTTTCTTACTATCTAAAAATATTTCTGAATTAATATTATTTTCTCTTAATACTTTTAAGATTTCATAATAATTTTTTAAATATTTTTCATCCATAACACATACAATTACTGGTTTTTTTTCATCAACTTTTATTTGTTTCAATTGCATCATTACAAATAGCAGTCGATCTACACCAATACTCATCCCGGTGCCAGGAATATCAACTCCTTTAAATCTTGAAATTAATTTATTATATTGCCCTCCTGAACAAATACTTCCAATATCAACTTCTTTGCCTTTGTTATTAGTGACTTTGAACTTCAAATTTGTTTCAACACAAAATCCATCATAATAAGCTAGTCCTCTAACAATTGTAAAATTGGTTTTTATCTGATCTAAATAATCTCCATAACTTGCTATCTCTAACAAGTCTTCTAATTCTTTAATTCCTTCTTGAGATAATGGATTTTTTAAGCTGTCCTTTAATTCTTTTAAATTTCTAATTTTTAAAAAGTTAATTATTTCTGAAGATTCACCATCGCTTAAATCTGCTCCTTTTGTAACTGCGCCGCTAATATCTATTCTTTCTTTTTTTAATAAGTCTTCAACTCCCTTTAATCCAAAACCAGGCTTATCCAGCTTATCTATAGCTCTCATAACTTTTGCTTGTTTTTCAGCAGATATTTTAAGTTCTTCAATTAAACCTTTAACAATTTTTCTGTTACTAATATTAACAACAAACTGGTCTTTTTTTAATCCACAAGCCAGAATAGTGCTTACAATTAAATTACAAAGTTCAGCATTTGCTTGTGCCGGATTAACGTTTCCTACAATATCACAATCAGCTTGGGTAAATTCTCTATATCGAGCATTTCCAGCTTTTTCATTTCGAAAAACATTTTGAATCGCATATCGCTTGTAAATTGAAGGAAGCTGTTGATTATTTTGCGCCACAAATCTAGCTAATGGACTTGATAGATCATATCGAAGGGTAATATTTTTTTCGCCGTCCTTAAAAGAAAAAACATCGGACATAGGATTGCTATCATCATCTGCAAGAAATGATCCTATATTTTCACTAATTTCAAAAGATGGTGTTTCTAATGGATCAAATCCATATTTTACAAAATTATTCTCTATTGTTCTTATTAGTTTTATTTTAAGAGATAATTTTTTGTCCCATCTATCTTCAAAACCTGGCGGTAACCCAGGAATTAATTTATTTTCTATTTTCATTTTTTGGTACCCTGGCTTGGAATTGAACCAAAAACTAAAGTTCCACAAACTTTCGTGATAACCATTTCACCACCAGGGCCTATTGTTGTTTTATACTAATTGTTATTAAATTTAAATTTATTAAATGATTAAATAGCTAGCGTGCAGCCAGCATGAAAATGATGTCTGTGTTTAGATACAAATATGTAAATTTTATTAAACATTGTAAGTTTAATAGCATCTAAAATTATAAATGCAAGGAAGAATTGTATAGGAATAGCTTAGATCAAAACTAAGAATACTCCTATACAAATTTTATTGAATTAGATTAGCTTGTCTTCTCTAGCTTGACCGCACTTGGGCCCTTATCACCATCTTCAACTTCAAATGTTAATTCGTCACCTTCGTTTAAAAATCTTAAACCTGCTTCTCTTACAGCTGAAGCATGTACGAATACATCTTTTTCTTTATCTTCACGTTCAATGAAACCATAACCTTTTTTGCCATTGAACCATTTTACTTTACCTTTTAGACTCATATTACTCTTTCTTTTATTGTTATTAACTTAAGCTATTATTTAGCTTGGACATTAGTTATTAGATTTTAATATCTATTGCAAGCTAAATGAAATGTGTATTTTTAACATTATTTTTGTGGTGGCCTTGGTTTGAATCGCACAAACGACACATACCTTTTCAGGGTACTGCTCTACTACTGAGCTACAAGGCCACTTAAAACCTAAAAATTATTCTACCCTTAGTTAGATCATATGGAGTAACTTCCACTGTAACATTGTCTCCCTGCAATACTCGAATTCTATTTTTTCTTAATTTGCCAGCTGTATGAGCAGTAATTATATGATTATTTTCTAACTGCACACGGAACATAGCATTAGGAAGTAGGTCAATAACTTTTCCTTTGAACTCAAGTGTATCTTGCTTTGCCAAAACTAACTTCTCCTTATTCTAGATTTTATACTTTGAGCATGACCAATTAAACCTTCATACTCGGCAAGAGTTATAGCTTTCTTACCAATAACTTCAATGCCTTTTTTAGATAACTTTATGTAGCTTATTTTTTTATAAAATTCACCAACATTCAATCCTGAAGAAAATTTTGCAGATCCAAGTGTTGGCAAAACATGGTTTGTTCCAACATTATAATCTGTAATAGCCATTGCAGAGTATTTTCCAATGCAAATACTTCCCACATTATTTATTTTACTTATTAACTTTTTATAATTTTTTAGATTCAACTCTAAATGTTCTGGAGCTATTTCATTAATTGAATCAATTATTTGTTTATTGTTATATGCTCTAATAATTAATCCATTTTTCAAAAGACTTTTTTTAGCAATATCTTTTCTTGGAATTTTATTTAATTCATTACTTAAAGCTTTTTTTAAAGATTTTATAAAATCTTGATTATTTACTATCAGTATACATTGTGAATTAATGTCATGCTCTGCTTGGCCAACTAAAGATGTCAAAACTTCTTTTAAATTTGTATTTTTATCTGCTACAACAGTTATTTCGCTTGGCCCAGCTATTCCTTCTATCCCAACATCTCCAAAAACTTCTTTTTTAGCTCTGGCGACATAATTATTTCCTGGCCCAACTATTTTATTTACTTTTTGAATATATGCCAAACTAGCAATTGCTTGACTACCTCCAACACTTATTATTTCAGATATACCACATTTTTTTGCAGCATACATTACAGCAGGATCTAATTTTCCATTTAGTCTTGGATTGGCAAGCACAACTCTTTTTACCCCAGCAATTTTTTTTGCAAGAATTGCGTTCATTAATAATGTTGACGGCAAATTAGATGGAACGTATATACCAACAGATTGGATAGGAATAAATTTATATTCAATTATATTATTTTGTTTATCTACATATTTAATATTTTTAGATTTTTGCAATGAATGAAATTTCAAAATTCTAGAATAAGCAAAATCAATTGCATTTTTTATTTTGGGATCTAAAGATTTTATTGATCTGTTTATCTCTTTCTTTGTTGGTTTTACTTTATTATTTTTACTAAATTTTTTTTCGTACTTTAATAATGCTTTTTGTTTGTTTTTTTTTATATCCTTTACAATTTTAGTCACAATATCTGTATTAGTTTTACTTCCAGATCTCCTTTTCTCAAGTATCAGTTTTAATCTGGATAAATAATTTGAATTTTTACAGTCTAATATTTTAATCATTTAATTTATTTTGATCTTCAAGAGTTATCTCCAAAACTTCTGTGGATAATGTTATAAATGCATTATTATTAAATAAAAGTGTAATCTCAAAATTCTCGCCCAGTTTAAAAAGGTTAATTGTCAACAGTTCTAAAATGATATCTTTTTCATTTTGGTTAATATTTTTTGATTTAACTCGATCTACAAATTCAAATTTACATATACTTTTAATTTTTTGATTTTTATCTTTTTCTTTCTTAAATCTTTCAATTGATAGTAAAAATAATTTATTTTTTTTTAGAAATTTTATCTCATCAACTTTTACTTTACCATCCGAACAACAGGCAGATATTACCTGCAGACCATTTGGATCTTTTGCTATAATTTTTGCAAGATATTTTTTCTCACTCATTTAGGAAATTCTTCTTATCTTAGCTCCTACTTTTCTCAATTTTTTTTCTATTTGTTCATATCCTCTGTCTAAGTGATATATTCTATTTATTGTTGTTTTTCCTTTTGCAATTAGTGCTGCGAGAATTAAAGATACTGATGCCCTTAAATCTGTTGCCATTAATTCAGCTGATTTAAAATTTGTATTTCCTTCAATGAATGCTTTATTTCCTTTTGTTTTTATTTTTGCTCCCATACGATTTAATTCGGCTACATGCATAAACCTGTTTTCAAAAATTTCCTCGCTAATTATAGAAAGTTTTTTACTTTTACAAAGCAACACCATTAATTGAGCTTGTAAATCTGTTGGAAATCCTGGATAAGGAGAAGTTTTTAAATTAATACTTTTTACATCCTTGCTTCCTATAACATTGATTTGATTTTTTTCAGTTTTTATTTTTAAGCCCAGTTTTTTGAATATATCTAATTCAGTCTTTATTATATTAGGATTAATTCCTGATATTTTTAAATTACCTTCTGTTACTGCTGCAGCAATTAAGTATGTGCCAGCTTCAATTCTGTCAGGCATAATAGTATATTTTACTTCCCTAAAATTATTAACTCCCTGAATTTTTATAGTTCTTTTTCCAATCCATTTTATTCTCCCTCCCATACAATTTATAAAATTAATTAAATCTTTTATTTCAGGTTCAATAGCACAGTTAGATAAAATAGTAGTTCCTTCTGCCATAGATGAAGCTATAACTAGATTTTCTGTTGCTCCTACTGATACTTTTGAAAATTTAATTTTTGTACCTTTTAATTTTTTTTTAGAATTGGCATGGACATAACCATCAACTATTTTATAGTTTACACCTAATTTTCCCAAAGCTTTTAAATGTATATCTATTGGTCTAATTCCAATACTACATCCTCCTGGAGTAGAAACTTTTGCTTTTCCATATCTTGCCATCATTGGTCCTAATACAAGAATACCAGCTCTCATCGTTTTAACTAAATTATAAGATGCAAAAGTTTTAATTTTATTTTTATTTTGTATTATTATTGAATTTTTTTTTTGTGAATATTTTACAGTAGAACCAATTGACTCTAAAAGTTTTATCATTGTCTTAATGTCGTTTACATTTGGGAGATTATTTAAAATAATTTTTTTATTTGATAAAATGCTTGCTGCCAAAATTGGTAAGGCCGCATTCTTTGAACCTGAAATACTGATATTTCCCTTAAGCTTCTGTGCTCCAAAAACTTCTAATTTATCCATTGTTAAACTTTGGGTAAAGTTACTCCTTTTTGACCCATATATTTTCCTTTTCTGTCAGCATAAGTTACTTCTGGCACTTCATTTCCGCTTAGAAATATAAATTGAGCAACTCCTTCATTTGCATATATTTTTGCTGGTAATGGAGTTGTATTTGAAAATTCTAATGTTACATGTCCTTCCCAGCCTGGTTCAAGAGGGGTTACATTTACAATTATTCCACATCTAGCATATGTCGATTTACCTAGACAAATTACTAATACATCTTTTGGAATTTTAAAATATTCAACTGTACTCGCTAAAGCAAAAGAATTTGGAGGTATAATACATTCTGTTCCTGTTTTTGAAACAAAACTAGTAGCCTTAAAATTTTTTGGATCTACTATCTCAGAATTAACATTAGTAAATATTTTAAACTCAGAATTAACACGAGCATCATATCCGTAACTTGAAGTTCCAAATGATATCTTATTTCCTCTTACCTGTTCTTCCTCAAATGGAGATATCATTCCATGTTCCTTGGCCATTTTTTTAATCCATTTATCAGATTGGACAGACATTAATATTTTTGTTTTTTTTGTTTTTTTTGGAAAATTTTTCTTTTTTTTAAATTTTTTTTTAATGCAATTTCTAATTTACTTAACCTATTTTTTTTATTCATTTATTTCTTATCTGGATTAGTAAGATGATCCAGTGTAATAATTTGATCTAAAGGAATAGTTTTATTCTGCTCTTTTTCTTTTACGAATCCTGTCTTAGCTTGTCTCTTAGCTTTTTTTTCTGCAAGCTTTTTCTCTCTCTTAGCTTGCTTTTCCATTGTTTTGGCTCCTCGTGTACTTTTATAATCGTAATGAATTCCCATAGCATTTCCTTAAATATGATATAGCCTGTTTTTTAATAAATAAAAATGGCAATAATTTGAAAATTTTTATTTTATACACTAAACAACGAAAAACTGCCCTTATAGTTAAATGGTATAACGCGACCATGGTAAGGTTGAATTTCAAGTTCGATTCTTGGTGGGGGCACCAATAAAATTACTTTTTATAAATTTTTTTTCTTAATAAATAAGTCAAAACTATAAAAATAATGAAACTAATTATTGGTATATAAATATCTTTGGAATTTAAAAGAATTAACAAACTTGGTGGATCTTCATTTAAATTTATAACCTTTTCAATTCCAGCTCCAATACTCGTTCCTATAAAAAGTTGTGGGGTCATTCCAATTACTGATCCAAAAAAGAAATTTCTAATTTTAATATTAAATAGAACTGGTAAAATATTTGATATTGAAAAAGGAATTCCGCCTATTAATCTGTAAATTACGAAAAACAAAAATTCATTTTTTTTGAAATTTTTATTTAATTTAGTAAATTTTTTTGAAAACTTTTTTATAATTAAATCTTTAAAAAAATAGGCTGACAAAATGTATAACAATGTGGCTCCTATTGATAAGCCAAAAACAACTAGGATTGTGCCTAACCATTTGCCAAAAATAAATCCACCCATCAGAAAAATTGGGCTTCCAAAACCTAAAAGCAAAACCCATAAAATTGTAAAAATTAAAAAAATTAGTAAAATTAAAAAATAATTACTTTCTCTTAAAGAAATCAGATAATCTCTATTATTTTTAATAAAGTCATAACTGGTAAGTTCATCAAAAGTAAATTTATTAAAAATAAGCCACAAAAATAATATAACTATTAATAAATAAGCTAGACCCAAATATATTTTAATATTTTTATCTTTATTCATACTATTATCTTTTAAAAAATTAACTGTACTTTAATACACTTATTTCTTATAACTACCGAAATTTTAAATACTTTTTATTAACTTATTATGAAACGAACATATCAACCTAGCAGATTAGTAAGAAAAAGACGGCATGGCTTTAGATCTAAAATGAGAACTAAAGGAGGAAAAAAATTGCTGGCTAGAAGAAGATCAAAAGGTAGAAAAAAACTTACTGTTTAGATGAGTGTCAAATTGCTGAGTCTTAAGAAAAATGAAGATTTCAAGACACTACTAAAAGGAAGAATATTGTCTAATAAATATCTAACTATTTTCTTTAAAACTCTTTCTGATAAAAGTAATAAAAATTTAAATATAAGCTTTGTAGTACAAAAAAAATTAGGTAATGCAGTTAAAAGAAATAAGATAAAAAGAAGACTTAAAAATTTAATGAATAAAATTGTCAAAGAAACTAAAATAAATTTAAATTACTCTTACTTGTTTATTGCAAAAAAAGAAATTATAAACGCAAACTTTTCTGATATTAAAGAAACTATTTTAAAGAATTGCAAAAAAATAAAATGATAAACATTTTTTCTAAAGCATTAATTTCATTAATCAAACTTTATCAGTTATTTTTATCACCTTTGCTAGGAAATAATTGTAGATATCTTCCAACATGTTCTGAATATTTTATTGATTGTCTTAAAGAATTTGGATTTATAAAAGGCTGTATGCTGGGTACTAAAAGAATTTTGTCTTGTCATCCAATTAAAATTTTAGGTGGTGGAAGTGGATTTGATCCCGTAAAAAAGAAAAGAAATTAAATGGATACAAAAAATGTTATTGCAGCAATATCTCTCAGTGCAGCTGTAATTATTCTTTATTCACTTTTTTGGGCTCCAAGTCCACAAGAATTAAAAGAGGCTAATGAAGAAAGAAACAAAGTTATAGAAACAACTGAAGCTCCAAGTTTAGAAGTGGAAGAAAAAGTATTAGAAATTTCTAGAGATGATGCAAAATCAAAGAATCAAAGAATTGAATTTGATAACATAAGCATAAAAGGATCAATATCTCTAAAAGGAGCTGCAATAGATGATTTATTATTCAAAAAATATACTGAAACATTAGAAGGAAATGATCAAGTAGTTTTGTTAAATCCACGTAATTTAAATGATGGATATTATGTAGAAACTGGTTGGGCAACAAATAATGAGAATATAGATATACCAAACAGTAAAACTTTATGGGAGGTAGTAGGAAATAATAAACTCACACCAAATAACCCAATAAATCTTAGATGGAAGAATGATCAAGGAATAATATTTGAAAAAAAAATAAGCTTAGATGAAGAATATTTATTTACTGTTAATCAATCCATAAAAAATACAACTGAAAAAAAATATAATTTTTATGCATATGGTCAAATAGTCAGAAATACTGCACCTGAAGTAACAAATTTTTATATACTTCATGAAGGGCTCCTTGGCGTTTTTGATGAACAACTAATAGAACAAGATTATGACGATATAGAAGAAAAAAAATACTCAGTAAATGCAAAAAAAGGATGGCTTGGAATAACTGACAAATACTGGATCACTAGCTTAGTGCCTGAAAAAAATAAAGAATTTAAAGCAGATTTTGAATACAAAAATAAATTCAAAGCTAATTTTATTGAAACAAAACCAACTACAATTGGAGCAAATGAAACAAAGTCAAATAATATTAAAATTATTGTAGCAGCTAAAGAAGTTAGTATTATTGATGGGTACGCAGAAAAATTAGGAATAGAAAAATTCGATTTAGCAATAGACTGGGGATGGTTTTATTTTATAGTTAAACCACTATTCTTTGCTATAGATTACTTTTTCAAAATTTCTGGTAATTTTGGAATAGCAATCGTTTTAATTACATTTTGTATTAGATTGGCATTTTTTCCACTAGCAAACTATTCATTTAGATCAATGGCAAAAATGAAAGTCCTTCAACCAGAAATGACAAGATTAAAAGAACTTCACAAAGAAGATAAAACAAAATTACAGCAAGAAATGATGGCATTATATAAAAAAGAAAAAATTAATCCTCTTTCTGGTTGTTTGCCAATTTTAATTCAAATACCTTTCTTTTTTGCAATCTATAAGATGTTATTCGTAACTATAGAAATGAGACATCAGCCTTTTTTTGGATGGATACATGATTTATCAGAGAGAGACCCTACATCAATTTTCAATTTGTTTGGGATAATACCCTGGGATCCACCTTCATTTTTGTTGATTGGTGCTTGGCCTTGTTTAATGGGAGTTTCAATGTATTTGCAACAAAAACTTAACCCTACACCTCCAGATCCAATACAAGCAAAAATATTTATGTTCTTTCCACTTTTTTTAACTGTAATATTGGCACCCTTCCCATCAGGTCTTGTGATTTATTGGACAGTCAACAACATTTTAACAATGGCACAACAGTTTGTTATTATGAAAAGAACAGCTGTTAAAACAGTACAATAAATGGATTTAGAAAAAATTTTACCCACTAATGGTCCATCTATAAATGAAGTTAAAAAATATATTAAAAAGTATTTAGAAGAAATAATTGTAATTAAATGTGGTGGATCAGTACTACTTGATGAAAATTTATTTAAACAATTCATTGAAGATGTTTCTGTAATATATAAGTTGGGATTATCGGTGATAGTCATTCACGGTGGAGGAAAAAATATAAAAAAAAAGCTTGATAAGTTAAATATAAAATCAAAGTTTATTGATGGTTTGAGAGTTACTGATGAAAGAACTATTAAAGTTGTTGAAGAAGCACTTTTAGAATTAAATTCTGAAATTATAAATAAATTAAAAAATGTTCAAACTAATGCAGAATCTGTTGCACCTCATAACAAAAATATAATTAAAATTAAACCAGAAAATAAAGAACTTGGTTTTGTTGGTTCGCCAAAAGAAATAGATTTAAAAGGTTTTTTAAAGATAATAAAAGAAAAAAAAATTCCAATAGTAGTTCCAATGGGCACAAGCGATGATAAAAAAATCTATAATATAAATGCCGATATTGCTGCTGGTTCAGTTGCTAAAGAACTAAACTCAAGAAGGTTATTGCTAATGACAGATGTTGAAGGTGTTCTTAATAAAGAGAAAAAACTAATCCCGGAGATTAATTCTTCTATTGCAAAAAAAATGCTTAGAGAAGGTGATATATCAGGTGGAATGATTCCAAAAATCAATACCTGCCTAGACGCAGTAAATAATGGAGTGACAGGTGTAGTTATTGTTGATGGAAGAAAACCTCATTCAATATTATTTGAGTTATTTTCTGATAAAGGTGCTGGAACTTTAATTAGAAAATGAAAGATTTAAAAAAAGCAAAATATTTAATTTTGGATATGGATGGATGTATATATCATCCAAAATATTTAAAAACTTTATTTGGTCAAGTATCAACCAGAATGACAGAATTTATCTCAATTAAACTTGGTATAGATAAAATTAAGGCAAAAAAAATTCAAGCAGATTATTTTTATAAATACGATACCTCTTTAAATGGATTAATGAAAAATTACCCAGACTTGATAGATGCCAAAGAGTTTCTTAAGTATGTACACAATATTAATTATGACTGTCTTAAAAAAGATGCCGAGTTAAGAGTAGAACTATTAAAATTAAATTTAAAGATTTATTGTGCAACTAATGGCAGTAAAGAACATGCAATTAATTGCATGAAAAAAATAGGTATTGATGATTTATTTGAAGGAAAAATCATGGATATTGTTGATTTTCAATTTAAGCCAAAACCTAACCCCGAGTCACTTAAATTAATGTGTGACAAGTTTCAAATTCCTACTAATAAAGAAACTGTTTATATAGAAGATATTGCTAAAAATCTCTCATCTAATACTGCAAAAAACATGACAAAAGTTTGGTTTATTAATGATCAACCAATTAATGACATAAAAAAATATAGAGATGTGATTGATTATAAAATTGATAATCTTGCTTTATTTTTAAAAAAAATAAGGTTATTAAAAGAGAAATAATATTATGAGCGATATAGAAAAAATTATAAATGATGCTTGGGAAAATAAAGATCAAATAAACCCTAGTTCTGACAAAAAAATTAAGGATACTATTAATCAAATTATTGTAGATTTAGACAGTGGAAAAGTTAGAGTTGCTGAAAAGATTGATGGAGAATGGATAACTCATCAACATATTAAAAAAGCAATCATGTTAAGTTTTAGAATTCATGGAATGGAAGCTTTGAGTGGCCCATATAGTAGTTGGTATGATAAAGCTCATTTACTAAAAGGTAAAACAGCTGGCTGGACAAAAGAAGATCATGAAAAAGCTGGTTTTAGAAATCCACCTAATTCTCCAATTCGCAAAGGATCTTTTATTGGTAAAAATGCAGTGCTTATGCCATGCTATGTAAATATTGGAGCTTATATCGATGAAGGAACTATGATTGATACATTTGCAAGAGCAGGTAGCTGTTGTCAAATAGGAAAAAATTGTCATATATCTGCTGGATCAGGTATTGGAGGCGTGTTGGAACCCGCACAAGCATTACCAACAATTATTGAAGACAATGTATTTGTTGGCGCTATGTCAGAAGTTGTTGAAGGAGTAATTGTTGGTGAAGGATCTGTTTTGAGCATGGGTATGTATATTGGTCAATCAACTAAGATTGTTAATCGAAAGACTGGTGAAATTACTTATGGAAAAATTCCACCATACTCAGTTGTTGTGCCAGGTTCAATGCCAGATAAGAATAATTCATCTGCACCATCTTTGTATTGTGCGGTAATAATTAAGCAAGTTGATGAAAAAACTAGATCTAAAACTTCTATCAACGATCTTTTAAGAGAATAGATTAATGAAAACATATAATGAATTAAAATTAGCTCAAGAGCTAATAAAATTTCCAACTGTTAAAACTGAAGACAAAGGTATAATGAAATTTTTGTCTAAAAAACTATCTTCAATTGGTTTTAAATGTATAATTATTAAATCAAAAGGAACAGGACTAAAATCTGCTTTAAATTTATATGCTAAATTTGGTAACTCAAAACCTCATATAAATTTTTTAGGACATACAGATGTGGTTGCAAACCTTAATAATTGGAAAATTCCACCATTTAAAGGTGTTATAAGAAAAGGATATTTAAATGGTAGAGGATCTCAAGATATGAAAGGTGGGATAGCTTGCTTTATAAGTGCAATTAGCACCTTTATTAAAAACAAAAAATTTAAAGGATCCATCTCAATTACTATCGCTGCAGATGAGGAGACAACGAGCCTTGGAACACCGGCAATTATTAAATATCTAAAAAAAAAAAGAGAGAAAATTGATTTTTCAATTGTAGCAGAACCATCTTCAAATAGTTCAATTGGGGATGAAATTAGAATTGGAAGACGTGGCTCTATGAATGGAATAATAAATGTATATGGAAAAAGTGGTCACTCAGCATTTTATGGATCTTATATCAATCCATGTACAGCTCTAGCGAAAATAATCACAAGATTAAAAAGTACATCTTTAGATTATGGCACTAAATTCATGCCTCCATCAAACCTGGAGTTTACAAAAATAAATGTAGATAACTTGTCAGAAAATGTAGTGCCACAATCTGCAAGTGCTAAATTTAATATAAGATTTAACTCAAAACATAAATCGTCTTCTTTAAAGAAAAAGTTAAACAAAATAATTAATACAGTTGCAAAAAAAGAAAAATGTAAAACTAAAATAGAATATAGAGTTAGTGGTGAAGCTTTTTACACTCAGCCTAATAAAGAAATATACATGATTAAAAAAATTGTGAAAAAAATCACTGGAAATTCACCAAAATTAAATTGTAAAGGCGGAACAAGTGACAGCCGATTTTTAGGTTCAATTCCAAGGCTAGAATTAGGATTAAGAAATAATACTATTCACATGGTAGATGAAAGAACATCAATTTCAGATTTGAAGAAATTGACTAAAATATATTATAATATTTTAGAAAATTATTTTTAATGAAAACAGCAATTGTTACATCAAAATCTTCATTAAATCATAATACTGGATCTGGACATCCAGAGAGTATTTCTAGAGTAACATCAATAATTGAAACATTAAAAAAAAATAAAAATTTAATTTGGAAAAGTCCAACTGATTTCAACAAAAATATTATAAAACAAACACATTCGTCTAGTTATATAGACACTATTGAAAGCTCTTTTCCAAATGAAGGATTATCATTTTTAGACGGTGACACAGTTGTTTCGCCTGGAAGTAAAGATGCAACTTTTGATGCAGTAGGTTCAATAATAACTGCAATTGATGGAGTTGAAAATAAAGAGTTTAATACCGCTCATTGTGTTACTCGTCCACCTGGTCATCATGCAGAAAAAAATAAAGCAATGGGCTTTTGCGTAATAAATAATATTAGTGTTGCTGCAAATTATTTAATTTCTAAATATAAATATAAAAGAGTTGCAGTTTTGGACTGGGATTGTCACTTTGGAAATGGAAGTTATGATATTCTTAAGTCGAATGAAAATGTTTTTTTTTCAAGCTTACATCAATATCCTTACTATCCAGGAGGTGGAACAGAGGATGAAAAAGGTGATCATAATAATGTTTTAAATATCCCATTGCCGGCGGGAACTAACTCTAGACAATACTTTGACGCTTATGAACATATGCTTAAGAGATTAAAAGAATTTAGACCTGAGTTTATATTGATGTCAGCAGGCTATGACGCCCATCGTCTTGATCCATTATGTCAACTAAATTTAGAGTCTAGAGACTATTATGAAATAACTAGAAGGGCTTTGGAAACAACAAAGGAGTTTTGTAATGGAAAAGTTGTATCTATTTTAGAAGGTGGTTATGATCTTAATGCATTAGCTGAAAGTGCTAACGAGCACGTTAACGCTTTACTAGAATTTAATTGAAATTAAAAAATTTTTCATTAAATAAGTAATAATGAATCTTTATAGAATAAAAAAATCTAATATTGATAGAAACGGTCGCGGACTTTATGCTACTAAAAATATTAAAGCAGGAACTAAAATTATAGATTATATTGGAAATATCATTACAAAAAAACAAACTGAGAATTCTGAAAAGTTTGATAATTCCAAACCAATTTATTTATTTAATTTAAATAGTAGATATGATTTAGATGGTGATGTTTCATGGAATACAGCTCGTTTAATTAATCATTCTTGTTCAAACAACTGTGAATATGAAGGTAAAGGCTTAAAACTTTGGGTAGTTTCAATTAATGATATAAAAAAAGGTGAGGAATTAACTTGTGATTATGGTTTTGGTTATGACTCTGATTACAAACAATTTCCATGCAAATGTAAATCTAATAATTGCTGTGGATATATAGTTAGAATGGAAAGTCGTTGGCGTATTAATAAAAAATTCAAAAAAAATTTAAGAATTAGTAGATAATTTTTTCAAGATATAATCCATATGCTGGTGCAGGTGGCGCAACTTTTGTTCTATCTTTTTTAATAATAACATCTTCAAATTTTTTTAAGTTCCATTTATTTTCTCCAAGATATTTTAAACAACCCACCATGGATCTAACCTGGTTTTTTAAAAAAGATTTTGATTTAAATTTTAATTTAATACAATTTTTTGACTTACTTACTATAATCTCATTTATAGTTCTTACTGCACTTTTTGCACTACAATTAGAAGCTCTAAATGTAGAAAAATCATGTGTTCCAATTAATTTTTTAACACCCTTTTTAATCAATTTTACATCTAATTTTTTTCGAATATGCCATTCTCTATCTTTATTCAAAGTTGATGGTGATAGTCTATTTTGAATTAAGTACAGATATATTCTTTCTTTAGCTGAATGTCTTGCATGAAAATGCTTAGCTTTCTTTTTAATTTTAATTATTGAAATCATTTTATCGTTTAAAAAAAAATTTAATGATTTGATAGTTTTGTCAATATTTCGAATTTTTTTTCTGACGTCAAAATGAGCAGACTGCTCTAAAGCATGTACTCTTGCATCGGTTCTTCCTGCTCCATATAAGATAATTTTTTCCTTTAATAATTTTGATAAAATTTCTTGAACTGTTTTTTGAATAGATTTTCCTTTTTTTTGTATTTGCCAACCTACAAAAGAAGTGCCAACATATTCAATTAAAATTTGATATCTATACATTAAGCAATATTGGCACCTTTTTTAATTTGAGTACCAAGTAAAAATTCATTTATTTGTTGAACTCTTTTACCTTCTCTCTGAATACTTAATACTTTTATAGATCCTTTTCCACAACAGACCTCGAAATTTTCGCTTACTATACTACCAACTTTTCCTTCTGTATTAGACCTTTCTGCTTTTAATATTTTATATCTTTCTCCATTAAATGAAAAAAAAGCACCAGGATATGGATATAGTCCATTTATTTTTCCAATTATTTTTTCTGCATTTTCATTCCAATCAATTTTTCCCTCTATTTTTTGAATTTTTTTTGCATAAGTTGCCTTTGAATGATCTTGATCCTTAAATTCTATACTACCATCAAAAATATTGTCTAAAATATCTAAAATTTTTTCTGAAGATATGAGTGATAATTTTTCAGATAATTCTTCTGAATTTATTTTTTCTGAAATTGTAATTGAATGTTGGGTACAAACTGGTCCCTCATCTAAATTTTCATTTATTTTCATTACACTAATTCCTGTTTCTTTATCTTGATTCATTATTGATCTTTGTATAGGAGCTGCTCCTCTCCACTTCGGCAATAAAGAAGCATGAACATTTAAAAATCCATTTTTAGGAATATTTAAAAAATTTTTTGGAATTATCTGGCCATATGAAACTACTAGAATAATATCTGGCCGTAATTCAGCAAGATATAATTCTTCCTTATTGTTATTTTTTAAAAATTGAGGAGTTCTTACATCTAAGCTTATATTTTCAGAGAATAAATGTATTGGTGATTTATTTAGCTTTTGACCTCTATTAGATTTTTTAGGTGGTTGAGTATAAACAGCTGATATTTGATATCCATTTTGATAAAGTGATTTTAAAATAGGAACAGCAAAATTTGATGTTCCCATAAAAACTATCTTTTCACTCATTGATTAAACAATTATTCTATCTACTTTGTTTTTTTGTTTAGATAGTTTTTTTATAATCATCATTTTTTTTAACTTCGAAAGATAATCAATAAATAATATTCCCTCTAAATGATCCATTTCATGTTGTATACAAGTAGCAAGTAATCCAGTTGCCTTTAATTTTTTTTTGTTTCCATCATAATCTAGATATTCAACTAAACATGTGCTTGGTCTATCAACTTCTGCAAATTGATTTGGAACTGACAAACATCCTTCTTCATATGTGGAATGATTAGAATTTTTGTTTTTGATTATTGGGTTAACAAAATACATTGGTTTTTTTTCTTTATCTTTGTTTTCAATATCCATGACAATAATTCTCTTGGGAACACCTATCTGAATTGCAGCTAAACCAATGCCTTTAGCATCGTACATTGTTTCTAGCATATCATTCATTAATTCCTGCTCTTCTTTACCCACTTTTTCAACAGGAAGAGAAACTTGACGTAATATTTTGTTAGGCTCAGTTAAAATAGTTTTTACAGTCATAATTTAATTTTAATATAATTTTTAAATTTTTAAAGGAAGAACTTTTAATAAGATCTCATTTCTAACAGAATCCAAATTTAGTTGGTTCAAGATACTTACAATAAAATACAATGTATCTGGATCTAGACTTTTTAAATCATCTTCTCCAATTATTTCAACTAATCTCAACAAAATCATGCCAGATTCATTATTATTTAATAATAATTGTATATCAGTTGGTACATTTGATTGGTCAAATTTAAACATATTTTTATATTTTTTAGATATTACTACACCATCTGAAATCAATGATTCTAACATAATTAAATCTTTTATTGATACATTGTAGTCTTTGTTTTTTTTTATCGATTTGAACAATTTATTTAAATCATCTTCAACTTTTTTGACTTCATATTGAGTTTCAAAATATTTTAATAATTTAGATTGGTGGATTATTTTATTATTAACTTTTATGTTTTTTGCTTCTCTGGCTGGTATAGTTAAATTATTATTATAAAATGATGAAAAATTTGAAGGTACTTGTTCTTTACTTACTTTTAACAAGACTCTTTTTAATTCGTTTCTAAAAGCATTTTCTATATTATCTTTAATGAATGACTCCTTTAATTTATACGATAAATCTAAAATTTGAATTTCATCTTCAGTTAATATTAATCTTTGATAAAGCAAAGCTCTACCTTCGTAATTTTGTAATAACTTATATGAATCTTTTACGTTTAAGAGTTGATTGATGTTAAATTGAAATCTTTTATATAGCTCAAATAATTCTTTTTCTTTATAGTTATTTTCATGAGTTGCCTTTTCAATCAAAGAAATTTTTTTAATATCTTCTAGATTTATCTCATTTATATTTTCTAACAAATTTGAAGAAGATAAATATCTCCAAATAAATTTTGGACTATCTTCTTTGGGCTGATATAAAAAATTATTATTTGTTCTATGGGATAAATGAAAGTTTAATATATTTTTATCAGATATATTTTCATCGGCTTTCTCAGTATATTCCATTAAAAAATTGAATTTATCTTCATAAAAATCATCTTTGAGACCAGTTTCTTTATTTAAGTCATAAAGAAGTTGTGCCTCTTCTCTTTTTTCTTGATCAATTAAACAATAAATTTGAAATTTATTAATATAGTCATCACTAAAATATTTTATTTCATCAAAAATTTTACAAGCACTTTCTAAATCTGCATTTTCAAGATAACTATTAATATAAAATTTAATTAAATTTGAATTATAAGGAACTTTATCATTTTTTATTAAATATAATTTAATTAAATTTTTATCATTATTTTTTATTAGGTATTTTAATTTAAAATCTACAAAATCTTCTTCTGTTATATTTTCTTTTGGAAAATATGAATTCGTTAATAAAGCAATATCTAAAATTTCTTTAGAATCTTTTGAAAGATTCATTTTATCTATTTTTTTTAAAATTAATTTTATTTCACTTCCGTTTGAATTGGACCACATATCAATATTTAATCCATTTTCTTCAGGGTCATACAAACCTACAATACTAATTGTATTGTCTTCCAATTGATTGCTATCAATTATATTTATTTTACTTTCTGTATTTTCATTATTGATTCCAATTTTTTTTTCATTATCAATTTCAATATCATTTATTATTGTGGATGAATTTTGTTTATCTTTTTTTTCTAAATCCCATATATCTTCTGGCTCATCTTCGGCATTAAGTTGAGCTGAAAATAATAAAATAGAAATAAAAAAAGTTAATAAAGTATTTTTATTTAATAATTTTAAAATTATCATTAGGAATTACTTTTTCAATTTTTTTAATTGGAGATGGAAAATTAATTCTATCAATTAGAATGATAGCAATGCCTAAAATAATGAACATTAAAATAATTTTAATTAATATTCCCAAGATACCTTTCGAGCTTCCTATTCTTGTTTTTTTTTCAAATTGCATATAGTGTTAAGTATTTTCAAAATAAGACATATTTGTGGTTTTTCAATAAAGAATTATGAATTTAAATAAGAATATAGTTTTACTGGGCATGATGGGATCTGGAAAATCTACAATTGGTTACCTTTTATCAAAAAATATTAATTTTAATTTTTTAGATATCGATAAATTTATTGAAAAAGATACAAATCTTAAAATTTATGACATTTTTCAAATAAAAGGGGAGGCCTACTTTAGAAGCTTAGAAGAAAAAATAACATTAAAGCTTCTTAAAAATAATAGAAACGTTATATCATTAGGAGGTGGTAGTTTTCTTAATAAAAATATAAGACAAGAAATACTTAAAAACCATGTTTCATTTTGGCTAAATTGGAAAAATTCAACAATAATAAAAAGAATTTTAAAAAGTAAAAAAAGACCAATTGCATTTAATTCTAGTAAAAGTAATTTAACAAAACTAATAAAAGAAAGATCAAATATATATTGCCAAGCAAATTATAAGATAAATTGTGAAGCCTTAACAAAAAATATGATAGTTAAAAATATAATAGAATTATATGAAAAAAATTAAGTTAAATGTCAAAACTAAATCTAAAATATATTCTGTAATAATAGGTAAAAATATTATTTCACAAGTTTCTAATATTTTAAAAATAAATAATATTAACTTTAAGAAAGTTTTAATAGTTGTAGATTCAAAAGTTCCAAAGAAAAAAATAAATATTTTAAAAAAAAAATTTACTTCTAAAAAAGTAGTTATACATCTTTTTAACTCAAGTGAAAAAAATAAGAATTTAAAAAGTGTAAATTTAATCTTAGATAAATTATTTAAATTTAACTTTAATAGAAATGACTGCATCATATCTTTTGGAGGAGGTATTGCAGGAGACGTATCTGGTTTTGTGGCGAGTATTTTTAAAAGAGGTTTAAAATTTATTAATATTCCTACAACACTCTTAGCTCAGGTAGATTCATCTATTGGTGGAAAAACAGGGGTTAACAATAGATATGGAAAAAACTTAGTTGGTTCTTTTATGCAGCCCGATTTGGTTTTATCTGATGTAGATATTTTAAATTCTTTGCCAAAAAGAGAATTAAATTGTGGTTATGGAGAAATATTAAAACATTCAATTATAGGTAATATAAAAAATTTTAATTACTTGAAAAAAAATTTTTCTAAAATACTAAATTTAGAATCTCCATTTATTGAAAAAACTATTGCAGATAGTTGTAGAATTAAAAGAAATATTATTCAACTAGATGAAAGAGAGAAAAATTTAAGAAAAATTCTTAACTTGGGTCATACATTTGCACATGCTTATGAAGCTGCCCTTGCATATTCAAAAAAGCTTAATCATGGTGAAGCGGTTATATTGGGAATTGTCAGCTCAGCAAAATTTAGCCTTGAAAATAATATTTTAAATAAAAAAAATTATGAGCAAATAATAAATCATATAAATAATTTAAATATACCAATAAATTTAAATTCGTATTTTAGAAAAAAAGATATAAATTTAATAATTAAATATATGAAAATAGATAAAAAAAATAGTTCTTCCAAAATAAATTTGATATTAATAAGAAAAATTGGAAAAGTTGTTTTAGATTTAAAATTTGATCAATTAAAAATAAAAAAGTTTTTATCTAAAGAGTTAATTAATTAAAATTATAATTGAATGTATATTATCCTTTAATTCCTTTTCTAAAATTTTGTATATTTCTTTTGTTGACTCAATTTTACTTTTATTTCTCAAATAATCTGATGTAATTATTAACTTTATATGAAACTTATTTTTATCATGAGATTTATGGCTTTCATGTAAAAAAGTTTTGTCTTCAACTTCTATATTGTCGCAAATAATATTATTACTTAATTTATTTTTTACTATTTCAATTAGTTGATTTATATTCATAATTTATAATAATATATATAATGAAAAATATTTGTGATTGGAATAACTGTTTAGAAGAAGGCTTCTATAAAGCTCCAATTGAAAAAGATAATAGCAAAAAATATAGAATGCTTTGTCTAAGCCATATTAGAGAATTTAATAAAAATTGGAACTATTTTGAAGGAATGGATGATGGTCAAGTTTATGAATTTATTAAATCAGATATGACTTGGCATAAGCCGACCCAAAGTTTTAGTTCTTCCGATAATTTTTTTAAAATACTTTGGAATAACACGCTAAAAGATGAAAAAAGTAAATACAAAATTAATGGTCAATTTGACCACATAAATAAATTTAAGTTTAATTCTAACGATCTAAAAGCATTCGATATTCTTGGAGTGTCTATTGGTATTAGATGGAAAAAAATACAGGAAAAATTTAAAAAACTTGTCAAAAAATTTCATCCTGATATGAATTCAGGAAATAAAAAATTTGAAGATAAGCTTAAAGTTATTACTTTAGCTTATACTCAGTTGAAAAACACATATAAGGAAAAAAATTGACAGCCTCTCTAACAATTACACCAGATATAAAAATTTCTGTAAATCAAACTTTTGGTATTGAAAGTGATATGGAAGTTTCAGGTTTTTCAAAAAAAAATGAATATGTTCCAGAAATTGATAAAAATTATAAATTTGATAAAGATACTACATTAGCAATACTATCTGGGTTTTCTTTTAATAAAAGATGCCTAGTTTCTGGTTATCATGGAACTGGTAAATCAACTCACATAGAACAAGTTGCAGCAAGACTAAATTGGCCATGCATAAGGGTTAACCTGGATAGTCATATAAGCAGAATAGACCTCATTGGAAAAGATGCAATAGTGATTAAAGATGGAAAACAAATTACAGAGTTTAAAGAAGGAATATTGCCATGGTCGATTCAAAACCCAGTTGCTTTAGTTTTTGATGAATATGATGCTGGAAGACCAGATGTTATGTTTGTAATTCAAAGGGTATTGGAAGCTGAAGGAAATTTTACTTTATTAGATAAAAATAAAGTAATTAAACAGAATAAATATTTCAGGCTTTTTGCAACTTCTAATACAGTTGGACTTGGAGATACCACTGGATTATATCATGGCACCCAACAAATAAATCAAGGACAGATGGATAGGTGGAATATTGTTACTACTTTGAATTACTTAGCCATGGAAAAGGAAATGGAAATAGTTTTAGGAAAAAATAAAAATCTAAATAATTCCAAAGGAAAAGAAATAATCTCAAATATGATTAAAGTCGCAACTTTAACCAGAAAAGGATTTATGGGAGGCGACATATCAACAGTTATGAGTCCTAGAACTGTACTTCACTGGGCAGAAAATTCTGAAATATTTAAAGATACAGGATATGCATTTAGAGTTACTTTTTTAAATAAATGCGATGAAGCAGAAAAAAATACTATTGCTGAATATTATCAAAGATGTTTTGGAGAAGATTTGCCAGAATCATTGATAAATAGTCAGAAATAATGAATAAAGAAGATAATATTAAGGAAAAATTTAGGCAAGCTCTAATCTCTACAGTAAAAGTAATTTCTGATGACTATAAGTTAGAAAAAGACTTAAATAAAAATTTAAGCTCAAAAAATTATAATTTTTTTGACCTTGATAATCTAAATACTAAAAAAGATTATATAAAACTAAGAGCCGAGTCTGACTCAGAAGCATTAAAAAGAAAATTTTCTAATAAAGCGGTTTATCAAAAAAATATACCAAAAAACTCCTCTTGTAGAATGCTTTATGATATATCAGAAAAAATAAGATATGAAATTCTTGGTACAAAAATATTAAAAGGAATTTCTAAAAATTTAAAAGATAATTATTATAATAAAATTTTATTTAAAAGAAAAGATCAGCTAAAATCAAAAGAAGATGTTCAAATATCTGAGGCTTTTGAACTGTATATGCTAAAAAACTTCTTAGGTATTAAATTAAACTCATTGTCAGAAAAAATATTAGGTTTCTGGGAGAAAGACTTTAAATTATCTTTCGAAAAACATTTGTCTTATTTAAATAAGAACATAGAAAACCAAGAAAATTATAATTCAAAACTATCAAAAATTTTGCAAGAAATGAAAATTTTTGACTCAGAAAATGATGATGAAAATCAAGAAGATAAAGAAAATGATAATTTAAATAACGATAATAGTAAAGAAAATCAAGATCAGATAAATGATGAACAAGAAAAAAAGCAAGAAGAGGAAGATCAAAATGGAATAGATGGAGATTATAATTTAAGTGAGTCAAAAATGGATGAACAATTAGTAGATACTGATTCTGATAAACAAAATAATGAAAAAATTATTCAAAAAATGAATTCAAATATCGGTGATAAGGAATATCATATTTATACAAGCGAATTTGATTCAATATCTAAAGCTGAAGCACTTGAAACAAATGAAGAAATTTTAAAGCTAAGAAAAAATTTAGATCAACAGCTTACTAGTTTTCAGGATTTGATCACAAAATTAGCTAA
Organism: uncultured Pelagibacteraceae bacterium; assembly: GCA_902510635.1. GTDB lineage: Bacteria > Pseudomonadota > Alphaproteobacteria > Pelagibacterales > Pelagibacteraceae > Pelagibacter. The sequence continues at coordinate 19,039 of CABXCB010000001.1, read as the reverse complement.
TAAACTTCAACGACAATTACTTGCGAAGCAAAATAGAGCATGGGAGTTTGATTTAGAGGAGGGTTTATTAGATAGTTCAAAATTAACTAGAATTATAATTGATCCACAAAATTCCTTATCTTTTAAAAAAGAAAAAGATTTAGAATTTAAAGATACAATAGTCACTCTATTAATTGACAATTCTGGATCAATGAGAGGAAGGCCAATAACTATTGCTGCAATTTGTGCAGATATATTATCAAGAACTTTAGAAAGATGTTCAGTCAAAGTAGAAATATTGGGCTTCACAACAAAAAATTGGAAAGGTGGCAAAAGTAGGGAAGAATGGAATAAGAATAACAAACCAAAAAACCCTGGAAGACTTAATGATTTAAGACATATAATTTATAAAAGTGCAGATACACATTGGAGGCAGTCAAAAAAAAATTTAGGACTTATGCTTAAAGAAGGTCTTTTAAAAGAAAATATTGATGGTGAAGCAATATCATGGGCATTCAATAGATTGAAAAAAAGGAAAGAGGAAAGAAAAATTATGATGGTTATATCTGATGGCGCACCAGTTGATGATTCAACACTTTCAGTCAACTCGGGTGATTTTTTAGAAAAACATCTTAAAAAAACTGTAAAACTTATTGAAAATAAAAGTGATATAGAAATTTTGGCTATTGGAATTGGACATGATGTTTCAAGATATTACAATAGAGCTATTAAAATTACTGACGTACAAGAATTAGGAGATGTAATGATTGAACAGTTAAGTGGATTATTTGATAATAAAAAATCTAAATTAAATTAATTTAAGATCTCTATTTTTCCAGACAATAGTTACTTCAGCTCCACCAGATTGTGATGAGTTATTAAAATTAATAATTGCTAAATTTTTTTCCAAAAGAGTTTTACCAATAAATGTTCCAAGACCTAAACCATATTTTGTAATGTTTTTCTGATCTGTTGTCCTAATATAAGGTTCTCCTAATTTGTCTCTATCAATCAAATCTTTTGGAAATCCGGGGCCATCATCTTTAATAATTATAGTTGTTTTTTGGTCATCATTTTTAATTACTATTTTTATTATTTTTTTACTAAATTTGTTAGCATTTCCTATAAAATTTCTAAGACCATACATAATTTCTATAGATTTATTTAAATTTATTGGATTTTTATAATTTTCAAAATCAATAATAAATTCTTTTTTGCTAATTTCTTCATAGGATCTAACAATTTCATCTATATAATCTTTAAGGGAAAGATTAAAATTTAAAAATTCATCATCAATTGTTGGGTTCAATGATAATTTTTTAAGTATTTCTTTACATCTTTGGCTTTGGCTAATTAATAAATCAAGATCTTTAGTTATTTTTTTATCATTTCCAAATTCCTTTTTAAGCTCCATCACTGTTAATAATATTGTAGAAAGTGGTGTTCCAAGTGAATGTGCTGAAGCAGCAGCCTGTGCACCTAAAGAAAGAAGTTCACTTTCTCTAGCCATTAATTCTTGAATTTTATCATATGCTTTTTTTCTAATCCTGCTTTCTTCTCCAAACTTAAAACCAAAATATACTAAGAAGAAAAGTCCAATTATTATAGATAAAGGAATAGAATATAAATAATAATCTGGAGCATGAAAGTGAAATTCTTTTGGGTGAGGCAAATCATAATAAAAGAAAGTCAAAAATATTAACATTAATGTAATTATCATAACTAAAATAATTGAGCTAAAAAAATGTAAATACTGAGAAGAGAACACAGCAGGTATTATTATCAAGAAAATGAATGGATTAGTTATTCCACCAGTAAAAAAAAATAGTATAGATAGTTGCAAGATATCAAATATTAAATAAAATGTTGAAAAATTATTATTAAGTTGATTTGTTTTTATTTTAAAATTTAAAAAAATATTTGTTAAAATGCTAAAAATTACAATTGAAATACATATAAAATAATCAAAGTTAAATTTTAAATAAAATTGCACTACTAAAATTGCAATTAATTGTCCAATATAAGCAATCCATCTTAAGTTAACATAAGTAGATTTATTTAATGAATATAAATTTGAAGCTTTGGTTAACTCCATTATTAGATATCAAGATTTAAAACATTAATAGCATTTTCAACTATAAAATCTTTTCTTAAAGAAACATCATTTCCCATTAAAGTATGAATTAATTTATGATCTTTTTTTAAGTCTTTTGAATATTGGACTTGCAATAAATTTCTAGTCTCAGGATTTAATGTAGTACTCCACAACTCTTCAGGATTCATTTCTCCTAATCCTTTAAATCTTTGTAAGCTAATTTTAGATTTTTCTTCTTGTAATTTTCTCTCAAATTCTTTAGTTCCTTTTTTAATTTTGTTTAATTCTTTTGTATTAGTTAAAATGTATTTTTCCAATTCTTTCTCATCTTTAATATAAATTCCTTTTGATCCTTTATTAATTTTAAATAATGGTGGTTGTGCAAGAAATACATGCCCATTCTCTATTAACTTATTAAATGGTTTGTTATTAAAGAAAGTCAAAAGCAAAGCTCTTATATGAGACCCATCAACATCTGCATCTGTCATAATAATAATTTTTCCGTACCTTAGATCTTTTAAATCTATATCTTCATCTTTAGGGTCTAGGCCTAAAGCATTAATCAAAGTAACTATTTCATTTGAAGATATTAATTTAGCTAAAGTTTTTGTTCTAATATCTTTTCCATTCATATTTTTTTTTGACCCATTTTCTTGAGTATAAGTATTTAATATTTTACCTCTTAGTGGAAGCACTGCTTGATATTCTCTATTCCTTCCTTGCTTTGCCGAACCTCCCGCGGAGTCCCCTTCAACAATAAACAACTCTGTTAGTTCTTGTTTGGAATTTTGACAATCTGCTAATTTTCCTGGAAGGCCTGTTAATTCCAAAGCACCTTTTCTTCTAACATTTTCTCTAGCTTTTCTTGCAACATCTCTTGCAAGAGCTGCCTGTACAACTTTTGCTAATATAATTTTTGCAACTGATGGATTCTGATCAAACCAAACAGATAATTTTTCATTTATTAATGTCTCAACTATGTTTCTTACTTCAGATGATACTAATTTATCTTTTGTTTGAGATGAAAACTTTGGATCTGGAATTTTTACTGATAGCACACATGTCAAACCCTCTTTAATATCATCTCCCGAAATAGAAACTTTATTTTTTTTTAATAAATTTTGTTCTGCTGCATATTTATTTATAACTCTTGTTAGTGCGCTTCTAAATCCTAATAAATGAGTTCCACCATCCTTTTGATATATATTATTTGTGTATGGATAAATATCTTCAGAGTAAGCAGCATTCCATTTTAAAGAACATTCAATTTCCAAATTATCTTTTTTTCCATCTACAAATATCGGTTTTTTAAATAAATCATTATCATTTTTATTTTTCAATTTATTCTTATCTCTATCTAAAAATTCAACAAACTCTAGTATTCCTCCATCAAATTTAAAATCTACTTTTTTTATTTTTTTTTGAGTAAAGTCGTTTATTGATATTTTTATTCCTTTGTTTAAAAATGCAAGCTCTCGCATTCTTTTTTGAATAATTTGAAAGCTAAATTTTGTTGAAGAAAAAGTTTCTTTGGACGGTAAAAACTTTATTTCTGTTCCTGTATTTTTTGACTTTCCAATTGATTTTAAAGGCTTCAAAGCATTGCCATTTTTAAACTCTATTAAATACTTATTTCCATCTCTTTCTATTATTAATTCTAATTTTTCTGACAGTGCATTTACAACTGAAACACCCACTCCGTGTAAGCCACCAGAAACTTTATATGAATCGTGATCAAATTTTCCTCCAGCATGAAGCTGGGTCATAATAACTTCTGCAGCAGATTTTTTTTCCCCTTTATGAATATCAATTGGTATTCCTCTGCCATCATCTTTAACTTTAACTGTTCCATCTGAGTTAATATCAATTATTATATTTTTACAAAATCCTGCTAACGCCTCATCTATAGAGTTGTCAACAACTTCGTAAACCATATGATGTAGACCTGTGCCATCATCTGTGTCACCAATATACATACCCGGTCTTTTTCTTACAGCCTCAAGTCCTTTTAAAACTTTTATAGAATCTGCTTGATAATTTGATTTTGACATTTTTTTTGAAATATTATTATTAAATATATTATACTATTTTACTTATGAAACAATTTATATTTAATTCTAAAAAAAATTAATGTCTCAAAAATATAAAGGATTAGTCTCACTTTTTTTTAAAATAATTTATGGAAAAGTCTATTATTTAAAAAAAAAAAATAAGCATGTAAAAGTTTACAAAATACAAAAGGGTGGAAGGTCATATAAAATTTTTGAAATTCAAAATTGTAGGATTTATACTGATACAATTCATAATACTGCTTTTATACAAAACAATAAAATAATTAATCAAGTTTCATTTCAATTAAGAAATTTAGTAAACTCAAATATAAAAAATAATAAAGTATTGAAGCATGGAACTCCAAAATTTATAAAAATGCTTGATTCTCCATTGTTATGCATCTTAACTGGTGGAGCTGGAAATAATAATTACTGGCATTGGATGTATGATGTACTTCCAAGAATTGGAATTATAGAAAAAAAATTTTTTTTAAAAAGATTTAAATTTATTTTTGTACCTAATAAAGAATTTTTTTACCAAATTGACACACTTAAAATTTTAGGAATACTTATAAAATCAGTTTCAAGTAAAAAGTTTAAACATATTTATTCAAAAAAAATTATAGCTACAAATCATCCATGGCAATATACTAAATCTGCACATAATGATATTGGCAAGATACCTAAATGGATATCTTTATGGCTTAGATCAAAATTTCTCAGGTTTAAGTCTAAAAAAAAATTTTATAAAAAAATATATATAGATAGATCAGACTCTAAGTTTAATTCAGGCAAAAAAAGACAAATAGTTAATGAAAATAAAATAAAAAATATTTTATTAAAAAAAAATTTTAAAATTATTAAATTATCAAGCTTTAGATTTAAGGATCAAATTGCTATATTTAATTATGCAAATATTATAGTTGGGAACCATGGAGCTGGTTTTGCAAATTTAGTATTTTGCAAAAAAAATACAAAAATAATTGAATTTGTAAATAAAAATACATCAAAACTAACAAAAAAAATAAGTAGGGATATAAATTTAAATTATTCTTCCATCATGGGAAAAGTAGTTGGTAATGATACTAAAGATCAAAATACAAATATTGAAATTTCTATAAATAAACTACTAAGCAAATTAAATTAATCTAACTAATATCTTTAAAATATACAGGCCATTTAATTGGATTTGCATAATTATTAAACCAGTATGATAAATATCTTTCTGCGAGAAAACCATATATTCTTTTTTTTCCATAATCATTTTCTAAATCAAATCCAAAGATACTTTCACAATTTTTTAGCCATGGAAATAATGATGAGTAATAATCAAACAAAGTTTTTTTTGATTTACAAATAAACATATTATAGGGACTAAATAATATTTCTGTATTAACATATTTTCTAAATTTTTCTCTATCTTCTACTTTTAACAAATCTATTGCTTTGTCCAAATTACCGTGTCCGTGATACATATCAAAATGAACCTTAATAGTAATATTTTTTTTACTAAAAAATAATAAAGGATTTTTAAATAATATTTTTTTTCCATGCTTAAATATTTTGCTAAATTTTGTTGAATTAGTATATATTGGGTTTGCAAGAACACAGTCATAATTTTCCCATTCTTTAGGAAGTTTATTTAGTATATCCTTATCAAAATTAAAAACTTTTTTTTCTTTTTTTAATTGTGACCAAAATCTTCTATATGTACAAAAGCCAATCCATTGATCAGAATAATTTTTCAAAAAATCATTTTTCCAAATTTTATAATGAAAAGTATATTCGCCATAATATTTATTTTTGTGTGTAATATTATTTTTATCTTGATCAGTAATCCAATTTTCGGAAAATATATCCTCTCCTAAACCAACAGGTATATAATTTAAGTCTAGTATTTTTTTATAATGAGTATTTGATAAAGAAAGACAAAAAATTTTTAAATTATTCATTATGTATTAACAATTTAAATAACAGAATAATGTTGTTTTTAAAATAAATTTTTTTAGTTTTCAAAACTATTTAAAATTATTTCTTCAGCAACTAGTTCATTACCTTTTTTTGTAAGATGAATGTCATTATTTAAATAAATTGTTTTAAGCCAATTATTGTTTGTTTCTTTTATTTTTGTAAATTTTGGAAATAAATTAATTAATTTTGAGCAACTAGCTTTAATACATAAATTATTGTTAAAATTTTCCCAATTAAATTTAGTTTGTCCAAAATTCAAAGTATCTGGCCATGGCATAATAATAATATAAAATTCTGAATTCATTTTATTTGCTTTTTTTCCTAGTTTAGTAATATTTTTTTCTAGTTTATTTAAACCATATTCAACTCCACCACATGTCCACCACTCACTTTTTTTATTTTCAGTATTACATCCAGTTAAGACTTCATGATCAGTGTAAATATAAGCGCCAGTAGGATTTCCATTTACAGGCTTATATTGATTATCCTTTACTTTTAGTTTTCTAAAAAAAGATCTAATTTTAGAAGAAATCAAGTAGATACCTTTAAAATTATCTTTTTTAAACTTTGAAAAACCGGAAAGCTTTTTATAAATTACTTTCTGATTTTTTAAATTTGGGCGTCCATTGATAATCTCCCACCTATTTGCCTCATCACCCACATCAGTTAAATCAATTAATACATAAATTTTTTTAATATTAAGCTTTTTATCTTTGATGAATTGTTCAAAAACATAATCATAGACAGTGGGGGAATAAGATGGGACACCTAAATTATAAAAATTGTAGTTATTAAATTTATTTTCTAATATTCCGACAAATGTATCCTCCCAGTTAGATCCAATTCCAAAAGTTTGTGAATCTCCTAAAAATACAATATCACTACTTTTTATATCTCTTTTTTTTCCTGAGTACCTATTATTATAAATGTCAGTGTAGACTTTGAATGAGTCAATGCTTGAAATTATTCTCATATTTGAAAAACAATTCTTTCTCATTTTATAAAATTTACCATCATCTACATGATCATAACATTTATGATCAACACTTTGTTTAAAAACAAATCTACTAAAAATTACATCAGATATTAAATATAATATGATAAATAATATTAAGTTAATAAGAAATATTTTAATTTTCATTTAATTATAATTTTTTTTAAATTGTTATATGTTTAAGCAAGGCTGACAATCTTAACGTTTTTTTAAATTATTAAAAAGATAAAATTAATGGCGGAGAGAGTGGGATTCGAACCCACGGTACCTGTGAGGGTACACACACTTTCCAAGCGTGCGCCTTAAACCACTCGGCCATCTCTCCGAAATCATATTATAAACTTTTTATAAAATTGATTATTTTCAATTAAATATTTTGGAAAACTATTATCTAATTCAATCTTTTTATACTGATGTCCTCTTTCAAACAAATCTATTCCATTATCTATTTTCATTTTAATCTTTTCTGGATCTGAAAATTTATCTCCAGAAAATTCTGCATGAGCAAAAGTTTTCAATTTAGTTGAAATATCTTCTGGATCTAGAATATTGTTAAAATGCCAACCACCATTTTCAAAAATCTCAATGTTTTTTTCTTTATCAAACCTCAAAAAGCTTTTTTTAAGATTTTTAAATCTTACTTTTTGTCTCATGAAATCAATTGATTTTAGATTTTTTTTTTTACAAACTCTAGTTCCTTCCCATGGAGTTTCATGAGGATTAAATAAATTAAATTTATAATTAAAAAATTTTTGCATAAAAATTCCGTATTTTTTTTTTAATTCAAATTTTTTAAGAATTTCAGGATTTGGAATTTCATCTGGATCTGAAAAAAAAATATAATCCTCATCATTAATAAATTTTATATTATCTAAGATATAATCTCTTTGAACTGCTTGATTTTCCCAAGGATTTGAATTTTTTGGAAATGGTTTTTCTAATAATATATATTTTATTCTTGATGATTTACTTTTATTCAAAAAATTTATTGGTTTAATATTTCCTTTGTGATCATACTTAGACTCACATACAATAAATCCATCTACATAATTTTTTAAAATATTATATCTTAAATCAAATATATAGTTCTCATTAAAAAATGTTATACAATCATAAATTTTATTCTTCATTTTAAGCCATCCACTTTTCTAAAATTTTCATATTAACAGAAGTTTGCTCGATTGACATAACGGGAAAATCTAATTTTTTTTTTCTATCTAAAATTAATTGACTTAAAATATCTATTTCATAAGAGAAAATATTTTTCTCAAATTTAAATTCAATTTTTTTTTCATCTTTATTAACAAGATTTATAATAGATGGTTCAGCATGCCATGTATCAGCTAAAATTATTTCTCCTTCAGTTCCAATAATCTTTGTTTTTTTACCCAAATTTTTTGTAAATGATGCCCCAATAATTGATCTAAAATTACTATTAAAATTTAACTCAGCATAGGCATCTAATTCAACATCAGTAGACCCTATATCTTTTTTTATATTAGTTATTTCAATATTTTCATAGTCAATTTTTGAAGTTAATGATGCTATTAATGTACTAAAAGAAACAGGATAACATCCAAGATCTAATATTACTCCACCACCTAAATCTTTATCAAATAATCTACTTTTACTATTTAATCTTCTTTTTTTTTTAAATCCAAAAAAAAATTTTTTTGTCAAAATATCTTTTCCAAACATAGATTCCATTGATACTAGTTTTCCAATTTCTCCAGATTTTATAAGTTCTAAAGTTTTTTTAATTTGAGGATGATACATGTACATAAAACTTTCAGTGAAAAAGGAATTATGATTTAGGTAATTTTTTTTTATATCATCTATTTCTAATGAATTTATAGTTGCAGGCTTTTCAACCAAAACTTTTTTATTATTTTTTAAACTTTTTATTATCCACTCATAATGTAATGAATTAGGCAATGCTATATAAACAACATCTATATCTTCACATTCGATTAAGCTTTCATAATTTCTAAATGAAAATTTTTTATCAATTAAGAATTGTTTTTCAAATTTTTTTAATTTATCTTCATTTCTACTTGCTATTCCTTTTAATTGTGCATTATTAATATATTTAAATGCGTTAGCAAATTCAAAAGCAATATTGCCTAATCCAATTATTCCCCATCTAATTTGACTCACCAATTATTCCTTTTTAATTTTCAATACTCCAATAAATGCTTCTTGTGGAATTTCTACTTTCCCAAATTGCTTAGATCTTGATTTACCTTTTTTCTGCTTGTCTAATAATTTTCTTTTTCTGTCTCTAGCGCCTCCACCATGAATTTTTGTTAAAACATCTTTTTTAAAACCTTTTATTGTTTCTCTTGCTATTATTTTTCCTCCTATTGCTGCCTGAATTGGTATCATAAAATTTTGTTTTGGAATTAAATCTTTAAGTTTTTCACAAACCTCTCTTCCAATAGTTTGTGCAAAACTTTTATGTACCATCATTGAAAGAGCATCAACAGATTCTGAGTTTACTAAAATTCCGAGTTTAACCAGATCTCCCTCCCTATGTTCTATAATATCGTAATCGAAGCTAGCGTACCCACTGGTCATCGATTTTAATCTATCGTTAAAATCAAAAACAACTTCATTAAGTGGTAACTCATAATTTAAAACTGCTCTATTGCCAGAATATGATAAGTTAGTTTGAATTCCTCTTTTGTCCTGACATAACTTTATTATTGACCCTAAATACTCGTCTGGGGTTATGATTGTTGATCTAATCCATGGCTCTTCAATTATTTTAATATACGTCGGATCAGGTAAACTAGAAGGATTCTGTAACTCAATTAATTCCCCCTTATTTAAATGAACTTTATAAACAACGCCAGGTGTAGTGGTTAATAAGTTTATATCAAATTCTCTTTCTAATCTTTCAGTAATTATTTCTAAATGTAATAAACCTAAAAAACCACATCTAAATCCTAATCCGAGTGCAGACGAAGATTCTGCTTCATAAGAAAAACTTGAATCATTTAATTTTAATTTAGCTAATCCATCTTTTAACTTTTGATATTCTGAACTATCAACTGGAAACAAACCACAAAAAACGACTGGCTTACTAGGCTTAAACCCTGGAAGAGCGTTCATTAAAGGCTTACTAGCATCACAAATTGTATCACCAACTTTTGTATCGGATAAGTTTTTTATTCCTGTAATTATAAATCCTATTTCTCCAGATTTTAGTAGATTAATATCTTTTGGTTTTGGTGTAAATGTTCCTACTTTTTCAACTATATATTCTTCATTATTAGACATCATTTTTATTTTCATATTTTTAGTAATTTGGCCATCAATTACTCTAACTAATATTACGACTCCTAAATATGAATCATACCAACTATCAACTAATAAACATTTTAAATCATTATTTTTTTGTCCGTTAGGTGGAGGTAATTTTTCAATAATTTGTTCTAAAATTTCATCAATTCCTTCTCCAGTTTTTCCTGAACAAGATACTGCATTACTTGTGTCAATTCCGATTACATCCTCTATTTGTTTTTTTGTTTTTTCAATATCTGATGCAGGTAGATCAATTTTATTTAAAACAGGAATAATTTCATGATTAATATCTATTGCCTGATATACGTTTGCTAATGTTTGTGCTTCTACTCCTTGTGTACTATCAACTATCAAAATCGATCCTTCACAGGCATATAATGATCTGCTTACTTCATAGCTAAAATCTACATGACCTGGTGTGTCTATTATATTTAAAATATAATCTTTTCCATCTTTAGATTTAAAATTTAATTTTACTGTCTGTGCTTTAATTGTTATTCCTCTTTCTCTTTCTATATCCATAGAATCTAAAACCTGAGCTTTCATTTCTCTTTCAGTAAGTCCTCCACATTTATGAATTATCCTATCAGCAATAGTAGATTTTCCATGATCAATATGCGCAATAATTGCAAAATTTCTGATGTTATCAATTGTAGGCATGCTTACGATCTTATTTTTGCGTCAGATTTTGACTCTACAGTTGAAATTATAAGTTGATTAATTTTTTCTAAATCTTCATCAGTTAAAGTTTTTTCTGAAGATTGGATTGTAACATTTAAAGCAATTGATTTTTTATCATCTGGAATATTTTCGCCTTCATAAACATCAAAAACTTTAATTGATTTAATTAAATTTTTATCTATTTCAGAAATTATATTAACTAAATCTTGTACCTTAAATTTTTTATCAATTACAAAAGCAAAATCTCTTTCTGACTTTTGATAATCTGAATATTGATATTGAGTTTTTTGATCTTTTAATTTTTTATTTGTTTCTTTAATATTGTCTAAATAAATTTCAAAGCATACCAAGGCTTCAGTTTTAATATCAATTTTTTTTAAAATATTTGGATGAATTTCTCCAAAAAATGCTACTGGATTACTATCAGTTTTATTTAAATAAATAGTTCCTGACTTACCTGGATGATAAAAACTTGGGGACTTATCAACAATATGAAATTTATTTTGATCAAAGCCAGTCTCAACTAAAATCTGAATTACATCTCTCTTTATATCGAAAATATCAACTAATCTCTCATTTTCTATCCAATTAAGTCTTGATATTTTGCCTGACCTTAAGCCAGCTAAAACTGTTTTTTGATCACCTGGTTTATGACCACTAAATATTGGTCCAATTTCGAAAAGTGAAATATCCTTAAAACCTCTATCTAAATTTTTTTTTAAGTAAATAACCAAATTAGAAAAAATTGAATTTCTTAAAACATTTAAATCAGAACTAATTGGATTCACAATTTCTACTTCATTTTTATCTTCTTTAAATAATTGGTTAATTTTTGAGTCTGTAAAAGACCAAGTTATAGCCTCATAATAACCCTTCGATGCTGCAGAACGTTGCAAAAAGTGAAATAATTTTTGTTGTTTACTAAGTGTTGGCTTTTCTCTGACTTTCTCTGGTAGTTCTATTTTAATTTGGTCATAACCTTTAATTCTTACTATCTCTTCTACAATATCAATTGGTTGTAAAATGTCGGGTCTCCAAGAAGGAACTATTAGGTTTAAATCATTACTCTTCTTTTTAACTACAAATCCTAAATCAGTTAAAATTTTAATTATTTCTTTTACGGAAACTTTAAACCCTGTAATGCTTTGAAATAAAGCTAAAGGAAATCTTATTAATAATTTCTTAGAAGTTTCATTTTTTTGCACATCTAATTTACTTATTTCACCACCACATATTTCTTGTATTAGTTTAGCTGCTTTGAGTAGTCCTTCTTCAATTGAGTCTGGGTCAATTCCTCTTTCAAATCTGAATTTTGCATCAGTGTCTATATTTAATAATTTAGAAGTTTTTCTTATAGATTTTGTATTAAAATATGCTGACTCTAATAAAATATTTTTGGTATCTAACTCTGTTCCAGATCTAGTTCCACCTATTATTCCTCCAAGTCCTAAAACTCCTGATTTATCTGAAATTACACACATATTATCTTGAAGTGTATACTTCTTATTATCTAATGCTTCAAAACTTTCACTTTTTTTAGAATTTCTAACAATAATGCCTTGATTAATTTTATCTGCATCATAAGCATGCAATGGTCTATTTAAATCAAACATTATATAATTGGTTATATCGACTATTGCTGAAATTGGTTTTTGACCTAATTCTAATATCTTGTCTTTTAACCATTGTGGACTTTCAGTATTTTTAATACCTTTAATTAGGCAACTTCCAAATGCAGAACAACCTTGGTTTTTTTCTTTAGTTATTTTTACTTTTATTTTTTGAGGTCCCTTAAATTTTATTTTTTTCTGGTAATGTTTTTTTAGTTTTCCAGCACCTGCCGCTGCCAAATCTCTAGCAACTCCTCTTACTCCAAGGCAATCAGCTCTATTTGGAGTAATTGAAAGATCAATTACTTTTGAACTATTATTTTTAAAATATTTTTTACCAATTTGATTTTCATATTTTTTTGAAGAAAGCTCAGTTATTCCTTCACTTTCATCTGATAGTTTTAATTCTGATTCTGAGCAAAGCATACCATATGAAGTAACTCCTCTAATTTTGCTTACAGATAATTTCATCTGATTTTTTGGTATTATTGCACCAGGTGGAGCATATATAGTTAATAGATCTTTTTTTGCATTTGGAGCTCCACAAACTACTTTTACAACTTCTTTTGTACCTATATCAACATCACATACGCTTAGTCTATCAGCGTTTGGATGGCGTTCTGCATTTAAAATTTTGGCAATAATAAATTCATCTTGTTGGGATGACTGGTTTTCAAAGCTTTCTACCTCAAGACCAATACTAGTTAATTTATCAATTATTTTTTCATCATCATATTTTGTATCTAAATGTTGTTTTAGCCAATCAATTGTAAATTTCATCTACTCAATCCTCTATAGCTTGAAGGAACATCTAAAGGATCAAATCCAAAATGATTTAACCATCTATAATCTGTTTCAAAAAATGCTCTTAAATCATTAATGCCGTATTTGAGCATTGCCAACCTATCTATGCCTATTCCGAAAGCGTATCCTTGAAATTTAGAAGGATCAACTTTAACATTTTTAAGTACGTTTGGATGAACCATTCCACATCCTAAAATCTCTAACCACTTATCTCCTTCTCCTATAATTATTTTACCCTCCTTTATCTCATAACCAATATCAACTTCGGCTGATGGTTCTGTAAAAGGAAAATGGCTTGGCCTAAATCTCATTTTAATTTTATCAACCTCAAAAAATTCTTTTATGAAATAATTTAAACACCCTTTTAAATGGCCCATATTTATATTTTTATCAATATGAAGACCTTCTACTTGATGGAACATTGGTGCATGCGTTTGGTCACTATCAGATCTGTAAGTTCTTCCTGGTGCAATGATTTTAAATGGTGGTTTACCACTTAACATTGTTCTAACTTGTACGGGAGATGTATGAGTCCTAAGTAAAAATTTTTTTTTATTATCTAAATAGAATGTGTCATGCATATCTCTTGCAGGATGGTTATCAGGTGTATTTAAGGCAGTAAAATTATTATACTCATTTTCAACATCAGGTCCTTCCTGAACACTAAATCCTATTTCAGAAAATATTGATGATATTTCATCTATGACCTGAGATACTGGATGAATTTTACCTAAATTAAAACTTCTTTCTGGCAAAGTAACATCAACTTGTTCATTTTGAAGTTTTAAATTTATCTCATTAATTTCAATATCCTGAATTTTTTTTTCAATTAAACTTTGTAGTTCATTTTTTATTAAATTTAGATCTGAGGCAAATTTTTTTCTTTCTTCCACAGGAACAGAACCCATCTTTTTAAACTCATTTGAAATTTTTCCATTCTTCCCAAATAACTCAGATTTTAAGTTACTAACAGTATTGTGATCCAAATTATCTTTGAGCTTATTTAGATATTCTTCTTTAATTTTTATAATATCTGACATTTTACTAGATTATTTCTAAAGTTCAGAAAAACAATAGAGAAGATTAGTTTAAAGCAGATTGAGCTTTTTTAACTATAGTTTTGAATGCTTCTGGATTGTCGTATGCTATTTCTGCTAGAATCTTTCTATCGATTTTTATTCCAGACTTGTTTAATCCATTAATAAATTTTGAGTAAGTCAATCCTTCAGCTCTTACTCCTGCATTAATTCTCTGTATCCATAATGATTTAAAATCTCTTTTTTTATTTCTTCTATCTCTATAGGCATATTGCATTGCCTTTTCCATAGCTTGTCTAGCAACTCTAATAGTATTTTTTCTTCTTCCCCACTGACCTTTGACCGCTTTGAGAACTTTTTTATGTTTAGCGTGACTTGTTACACCTCTCTTTACTCTTGCCATTTTATCCTCTTAAACTGTAAGGCATATATGATTTGACAATTTTACTATCCTGCTTTGACATAATTGTTGTGCCTCTTTGTTTTCTTATTTGTGAATTTGTTCTTTTTATCATGCCATGTCTTTTGCCTGCTTGAGGCATTACAACTTTACCTTTTGCAGTTATTTTAAATCTTTTTTTTGCTGAGCTTTTTGTTTTTAGTTTTGGCATAATTGGAGGTTTTATACAAACAATACTATTATTTTACAACCTCAATTATTACCTATAAAGGCTGAATAACCATTATCATTTGTTTACCATCAAATTTTGGCTGGAGCTCAACTTTTCCAATTTTTTCCATATCTTGCTTAATTTTGTCCATTAATTCGTTTCCAAGATGTGAGTGTTGCAATTCTCTTCCTTTAAATTTTATTGTAAATTTTACTTTATCCCCTTTAGATAAAAATTTTTGTGCATTTTTAATCTTAAAAGTGTAGTCATGGACCTCTGTTACTGGTCTTAGCTTTATTTCTTTTAATTCAACTTTTTTTTGTTTTTTCTTTGCTTTGTTTGCTTTTTTTTGCGCATCATATTTGTACTTACCCATATCCATTATTTTACAAACAGGTGGCTTAGAGTTTGGAGCAATTTCAATTAAATCTAAGCCTTCTTCTTTAGCTATTTTTATAGCTTCAGATGTATTTAAAATTCCTAAATTATCCCCCTGGCTAGAAATAACCTGAACATCTGGAGATGTAATCCTGTTATTAGATCTTGGACCTCTATCTTTGGTTCTCCTTTGGAAATAATTTTTTCTTATTTCAGGCACTTAGTTTGAAGGTGCTTTATTTAAAGCAGAAAATTTTTTTAAAAATAAGTTCAATTCTATATTTTCTTGTTTGTTAGAATCCAATCTTCTAATAGTTACTGTATTACTGTCAACTTCTTTTTTTCCACATATTAACAAAATAGGTATTTTTGATAAAGAATGTTCTCGTATTTTATAGTTTAAGTTATGATTTTTTAGATCTACCTCTGAGTTAATCCCTTCTTTTTTTATTTTTTGATTTACTTCTTTAGCGTATCCATCAAATTCTGCTGATACAGGAATTACCACTGCTTGAAGAGGAGATAGCCAAAATGGTAGTTTTCCAGAATAATTTTCAATTAATATACCAATAAATCTTTCAAGAGATCCAAATAAAGCTCTGTGTAACATAACTGGTACTTTTTTTGATCCGTCTTTATCAACAAACGATGCACCAAGCCTCCCCGGCAAATTTAAATCTACTTGAAGTGTTCCACATTGCCAATCTCTTCCAATTGCATCTCTTAATACAAATTCTATTTTAGGCCCATAAAATGCTCCCTCTCCCTTATTTATACTATATTCAAGTTTTGAGGCTTTAATTGCTTCTAATAATGCTTTTTCAGATTTATCCCAAACTTCATCATCTCCAACACGTAAATCGGGTCTATCTGAGTATTTCAAAATTATATTTCCAAACCCTAGGTCCTTATAAATTTCAATAATTAAATTTGTTACGTTTAAACATTCATCTATAATTTGATCCTCAGAACAAAATATATGTGCATCATCTTGTGTAAATGCTCTTACTCTTAAAAGTCCATGTAAAGCTCCTGATGGCTCATATCTATGAACTTTTCCAAACTCTGACATTTTGAGTGGTAAATCCCTATAACTTTTTAATCCTTGGTTGAAAACCTGAACACATCCTGGACAATTCATTGGCTTAATTGCAAATACTTTTTCATCAGGTGTTGTGGATGTATACATATTAGATCCAAATTTTTCCCAATGGCCTGATTTCTCCCATAAAGTTCTATCTAAAATTTCTGGAGTGTTTATTTCTTTATATCCAGCTTCATCTTGTTTTGATCTCATATAAGAAATTAATTTTTGAAATAAATTCCAACCTTTTTCATGCCAAAAAACTGAGCCTGGACTTTCTTCTCTAAAATGAAATAAATCCATTTCTTTTCCTAATTTTCTATGATCTCTCTTTTCTGCTTCCTCAATTCTCAGTAAATAATCATCTAAATCTTTTTGTGAAGACCAGCTAGTTCCATAAATTCTTTGAAGCATTTCATTATTTGAGTCACCTCTCCAATAGGCACCAGAAACTTTCATGAGTTTAAAATATTTTCCAATTTTTCCAGTAGAAGTCAAATGGGGTCCTCTACATAGATCATGCCATTTTCCATGAAAGTAAATTGAAACGTCTTCCTCTTTGGGTATATCTTTAATTATTTCTGCTTTATAAATTTCTCCTACTTTTTTAAAGTGTTCAATAGCTTTTTCACGCTTCCATACTTCTCTATAAGTAGGTTCATCTCTTTCTACAATTTCTAACATTTTTTTTTCTATTTTTCTTAAATCTTCTTCAGTAAATGGTTCTTTTCTTACAAAGTCATAATAAAATCCGTTATCTATTACTGGTCCAATAGTTACTTGTGTGCCAGGAAAAAGTTCTTGAACAGCCATTGCTAATATATGAGCTGTATCATGTCTTATTGTTTCTAATCCTTCTTTATCTTTTGATGTATAAATTTTAACAGAACAATCTTTATTTATTTCATAATTTAAATCTTTTAAACTTCCATCAACACTAATTATTAATGCTTGTTTAGAAAGTGATTTACTTATTTTTTCTGCGATTTGAAAGCCTGTAACTTTAGCTTTAAAGTTTATACTTTTTCCATCAGGTAATTTTATATTAGGCATTTATGATATTAATTTTTTATATTCTGAATAAGTAGAAAAACACATTTTATCAACATTAAATTTATTAATTACATTTTTTCTACCTTCATTACCCATGGATTTCAACGTTGTTTCGTCTAATTCAAATATATGAGTTAGTTTATCACTTAAAGCAATTATATCTCCTGCTTTAAATAAAAAACCAGTTTTATTGTTAATTACAGTTTCTTTAGACCCTCCAATATCGCTAGCTACTATTATTTTTTTCATTGCCTGTGCCTCTATTGCTACCCTGCCAAAAGACTCCGGCTCGATAGAACAAGAAGTAACAATATCAGAAATTTTATATGCTAAAGGCATATTCTTAAAACTATCTATAAATACTACGTCTTGAATTAATCTATATTGTTCAATAAGTCTTTGAATTTTTTTTTTATATATTTTTCTTCCTTGATCACTTCCTAAAATAATTGCAAGAAATAACTTTTCAGGATTCTTTTGTTTAAATATATTTAAAGACTCAATAAACATTTCATGACCTTTCCAAGAAGTTAATCTACCTGGAAAAAGAATAATTTTTTTTTCATAAAAACTTAGAGTTTTATCTATTTTCCATTCATTCATCAGTTTTGTCTCATCATCACTTTTTATTTTAGTTGGGTCGAAATAATCTAAGTTTATACCTCTAAAAATAGTTAAAAGTTTTTTGATTCTTTTTTATGTAATTAGAATAATTTTCATTTATATGAGAAAAAATAAAGTTTGACCCGGCAATTATCAGGTCAGACTTTATCATCACAGAGTTATAAAATTTTTTAATTGAACTACTAAAATTATAAGTTCCATGAAATGTTGTTACAAATTTTCTTCTAGTAAGTTTGCAAGCAATTAAACAAGCCCACGCAGGAGCACGACTTCTAGCATGAACAATATTTATCCCAGAAAATAAAATAATTAATGTCAAAATAATTGAGTTTATAAAAATAAGAATAGGATTTTTACTTTGAACAGGTAGTCTTATTAATTTTACTTTTTTTTTGTCTATATATTTTAATAATGGGCCACCGCTGGTTACTATATATGATTTTGCATTTTGCTCATGCAAATAGTGTGCTAAATCATAACATCCAGTTTCAGCTCCTCCATAGCCTAATTTTGGGATTACCTGTAAAACTTTTAATTTAGATGACATTTGATAGAATTATATATTAAGAATTTACTCAGATAAACTTTAATGAAGAAATATAAATTTATAAAAATATCACCATCTAAGAAAATTAGGTATTTGATCAATAAATACAAAAAAAAGCCATATGTTGTTTTTCTTCATGGATTTATGTCTGATTTAGAAGGTGATAAACCTAAAAAGATATTAAATTATTGCAACAAAAAAAAGATAGGTTTTC